>JAOUEE010000293.1 GCA_029858875.1 Acidimicrobiia bacterium | reverse complement strand
GATTGAGCAGGGCGTCGGCGAGGGCGTCGTCGTCCTGGAAGTCCTTGGTACCCCGCAACAAGGGGCTCATCGGATGATGAGTGGGGAGCTCCCGCAAGGTGGCCACCAGCTCGGCGATGTCGGAGGGGGTCGCCTCGATGCCGAGACGCCTCCCGTACTCCTGGATCATCGTCACGCCG
This sequence comes from Acidimicrobiia bacterium, assembly GCA_029858875.1. Classification (GTDB taxonomy): domain Bacteria; phylum Actinomycetota; class Acidimicrobiia; order Acidimicrobiales; family SHLQ01; genus JAOUEE01. Next base: position 4,460 of record JAOUEE010000293.1, on the reverse strand, counting down.
AGTCGTCCGTACCGTCCGTAGACCATCAGCTGCATGGCTCCATCGGGGTCGAGCACCTCCCGCAGGGCGCGCAGACCGAGCTCCGGGTCAGCCAGGTGGTGGAGCACGCCGGTGCACACCACCAGGTCGAAGGTCTGCCCCAGCTCGGCGACCTCCTCGATGGGCAGCCGACGCACCGCGACGTTGGTGAGCTGATGCCGCTCGATCAGGCGATCGGTGGCGTCGATGCCGGCCTCGCTGACATCGATGCCCAACACCGTTGCTCCGGGAAGACGCATCGCGTACTTGGCCGCCTGGGCGGTGCCGCACCCGGCCACGAGGACCCGCAGGTCGGACCGGTACGCCCGCGTGGGCCACAACCGGTGGTACTCCACGCGCCGACGCTGCGGGTCGCGCCAACCCGCGGCGTAGGCATCGAGGTCGTCGGTGGGTGGCGGGTACGGATGGCGACGGTAGAAGGTGGCGATGGGATCGTCGGGGGCCTTGGACACGGGGTCAGAGCCGCTCGCCGGCCGCCGGCGGGCGCTTCATCGTGCGGAAGCCGCAGTGGCTCATACCCGTGTCGACCATCTGCGGGCGCCGGGCCGCCGGTCGGTAGCGCTGGCAGTAGTTGTCGGCGCACAGGAACGAACCGCCCTTGAGGACGCGGCGAGGCACGGGGAACTGCGGCGCAGCCGGATCGAAGCTCGCCTCCACGTCGGGGCCCCGCGGATTGAGCGGCACGCAGCAGGGTTGGTCGGCCTGATCGGGGTGGCGGACGGCGTACCAGTCGGTGGTCCACTCCCACACGTTGCCGGCCATGTCGTACAAACCGTATCCGTTGGACGGGAACGAGCCCACGGGTGCCGTGCCCGCGAACCCGTCGTCGGCGCTGTTGCGCCACGGGAAGTCGCCCTGCCAGAAGTTGGCCAGGTAGCGCCCGTCGGGCACCGCCTCGTCACCCCAGACGAAGGCCCGTTGCTCGAGCCCGCCCCGAGCGGCCAACTCCCACTCGGCCTCGGTGGGCAGCTCGAGTCCGGACCATGCCGCGTAGGACTCGGCATCCTCGAAGGCCACGTGCACGACTGGATGGTCGCGCCGATCATCGAGCCCGCTTCCCGGGCCCTCTGGATGACGCCACGACGCGCCCGGTGTCCACACCCACCACTGGCTGAGGTCGCGCAGATCCACCGGTCCGGGCGTCATGGCGAACACCAACGAACCCGGCACCAGGTTCTCGATCGGCGCGCCGGGGAAGCCGGCGGGGTCGAGCGGACGTTCGGCCACGGTGAGGTAGCCGGTGGCCTCGACGAACGCGCCGAACTGCCGGTTGGTCACGGTGGTGGCGCTCATCCAGAAGCCATCCACCGCGACCTGGTGCGCCGGCGCCTCCTCGGGATAGTGGCGATCGGATCCCATGTGGAAGGTGGCGCCGGGTACCCACACGGCGTCGGTCGTGGGCGGCTGGCCGACCGGAACAGGCGACGTCATGTCCGCCATTGTCGCCCGCCGAGCCCATCGATGCGCCCACTCACTCTTCAAGTGACCTTGGCCACTGGGCTCACCGCCCCGATGGGCCAACCATGCACAGATGCACCACCGAGGATCGCCGGTCCCACCCTGGCTCATGAAGCTCCCGTTGTTGCTCTCGACACTGCTCCTGCTGGCCGGAGCATGCGGTGACGCTGACGGCGACGGTGCCAGCCCGGCGTCGACGACCCGAACGGCGGTGACCACCACGTCGGTGACCACCGCTGCCCCCACCACCACCGCCGCCATGACGGGGACCACCACCCCGCCGCCACCTTCGTCGGCGCCGGCCCGACCACTGGTGGCCACCGGCGATGGCTTGGGCGTGGCTTCGTTCGGCGACGAGGCCGAGGTGGCGATCGGCGCCATCACCGAGCGTCTGGGGGCCCCGTCGGTCGACACCGGCTGGAAGGACCCACGAGACCCGGCCAACGAATCACTGTGGCCGGGCTGTCCCGGGACGCTGGCCCGAATGCTCCAGTGGACCGACAACCTGAGCGCCGTGTTCACGAACTGGGACGGCGATCTGAACCAGCCAGCCGGCACCGTCGAGACACCCACCTTCAGCGGCTACGTCCTCTGGTCGACAACCGATGTCGAGACACCCGAAGGAGCAGGGCCAGGCACCACGCTGGCCGAGTTGCGCACTCTGTACGGCGACCGTCTCTTCGTCGCCGACCAGCCCGACGACGCGATCGGCCAGTACGTCTGGGCCATGGACGGCACCTGGTCACCCCTGCACCGGACCGGTGGCCTGCGCGGCTGGCTGCTCCCGCCCGAGGGCGCGACCGGCGAGCCCCGCGACGACTGGACCGCTGGGTCTTTCACGGCCGGCGTCGGCTGCGGGACACCGTGATCCGACGCCGGCGGCGGACCGGCACCCGTCGCGTGCCGCCGCGGGGTTGATGGCGCGCCCGCGATTCGGGTCATCATGGTCGGCGTACCGAACGAGGCGGCCGGAAGGGATCGGCGATGAGTGACCAGGGGGCATTGACCGACGAGGCCATCGCTGCGCTCCGGCGCCGCATCGGCGTGGCCACGCCCCATCCCCAGCCACCCTGGTACCGAGAGCCGGGCACCGATGCCTTCCGCCACGTGGCCGAGGCCTTCGGCGACGACAATCCGCTGTGGTGCGATCCCGACTACGGGGCCGGCACCGTGTGGGGCGAGCCCATCGCGTCGCCCAACATGAACGGCGGCGACACCCTCATCGGCGAGAACGAGATCACCCAGCTCGACCCCGACACCAAGGCGCTGCTGAAGGGCGACCCCCTCAAGGGGGCGCACGCCTACTACGCCGGCAGCCACCGCGAGTGGTGGCGGCCCGTGCGCCCGGGCATGCGGATCACCCGCCGCAACGCCCTCGTCGGCGTGCACGACAAGGCCAGCGAGTTCGCCCAGCGGTCGGTGCACGAGTGGACGGCCGAGGTCTTCGCTGCCGCCGACCACGTGCTGTCGGCCCAGTATCGGCTGATGATCCGCACCGATCGGGCCAAGGTGGAGTCCACGAGCGACTCGGGCAAGTACCGGGACGTCGAGATCCGTCCCTACACCGGCGACGAGCTGGCCCGCATCGACGACGAGTACGCGGCCGAGCCCGCCCGGCGGCGGGGCGGCGAACCCCGCTACTGGGAGGACGTCGACGAAGGCGAGGCGATCGGCCCGCTGGTGAAGGGCCCGCTACGGGTCACCGACATGATCGTCTGGCACACCGGCATGGGGATGGGGCTGTACGGCGTGAAGGCCCTCCGTCTGGCCCATCAGCAGCGGCAGCGGACGCCGGGGTTCTTCCGGCCGGACGACCTGAACATCCCCGATGTCCACCAGCGCGTCCACTGGGATCCCGAGTGGGCCCGGCGGGCCGGCAACCCCGCCATCTACGACTACGGCCGGATGCGCGAGACCTGGCTGGTGCACCTGTGCACCGACTGGATGGGCGACGACGGTTGGCTGGCCGCCCTCGACGTGGAGTTCCGCCGGTTCAACTACGTGGGCGACACCCATTGGATGCACGGACGGATCGTCCGCAAGTACCTGGCCGACGGCGAGCGGCCGGCGGTCGACCTCGAGGCCTGGGGCGAGAACCAACGGGGCGAGACCACCTGTCCCGGTCACGCCACGATCCTGCTGCCCAGTCGCGAGCACGGCCCGGTGCGCCTGCCCGAGCCCCCCGACGGGGCCGCCACCTGCGAACAGGCGCTCACCGCTCTGGTCGCACGGTTCGCGGCCATGGACCACGCTGAAACCGCACCCACCGGAGGAGCGCCCACCGCATGACCGACCTGCGAACGTACCCCGAGCCGATCGACGGCTTGTCCACCGATCACGACGGACCGATCCTGCGACTGCGCATCGATCGGCCCGAGCGTCGCAACGCGATCACTGACGACATCGTGCTGGGCCTGATCGAGCTGATCGAGGTGGCCGGCTCCGACGAGTCGGTGCGGGTGATCCACCTGTCGGGCACCGGCGAGCACTTCTGCTCGGGCTTCGATCTGTCACTGCGGGGCAACACCGACGACAAGCCGCGCACCGGTGCCACGCAGCGGCAGATGCGGTGGCACGTCAACCGGTTGATCCCCAGCATGCTCGAGACCCAGACGCCGATCGTCACGTCGGTGACGGGCTGGGCGATCGGTCTGGGCATGAACATGGCCTTGGCCAGCGACTTCGTGATCGCCGCCGACGACGCGCGCTTCTGGGCCCCGTTCACCGGCGGTGGGTTCACCCCCGACAGCGGTGGCTCGTGGATGGTGCCCCGCCTGGTCGGGGTGGCCCGGGCCAAGGAGGTGATCATGCTCGGCCGCCAGATCGACGGCGCCACCGCAGCCGACTGGGGCCTGATCCATCGCGCCGTGCCCAAGGCCGAGGTCGAGGCGGCATCGGGTGAGCTGGTCGCCGAGCTCGCCGGGGCGGCCACGGTGGCCGTGGGGCTGGCCAAGCTGCTGATC
>JAOUEE010000292.1 GCA_029858875.1 Acidimicrobiia bacterium | reverse complement strand
TGGTCGGCGGCGGCTGCGTCGGCGGCGGCTGCGTCGGCGGCGGCTGCGTCGGCGGCGGCTGCGTCGGCGGCGGCTGCGTCGGCGGCGGCTGCGTCGGCGGCGGCTGGGTGGGCGGCGGTCCCGACGTGGGTGGCGGTCCCGAGGTGGGCGGGGGGCCGCTGGTTGTGGGTGGAGGCGGAGGAGCCACCGCGAGGCAGGTGTCGAGCTCGCCATCCCCGTTGGTGTCCACCGGTTGCATCAGCGCCGGGCACTCGCCCAGGTAGGGCAGGCCGCCGGCGTCCTGGCAGATGTCGACGTTGCCATCCCCGTCGGTGTCGATCTCGAAGGCCTGACCGCCGCACGGGCTACGAAGCGCCCGGCGGAGATTTGCTTCCTCGTCCTCATCGAGGATGCGCTCGCCGGGTCTGGTGGACTCCGGGTCGACGAAGTCGAGTCGCGGCAGGAACAGGTGATAGCCCTCGTTGAACTGACCCCAGACGGTGGCGGGAATCGATCCGCCCGTGATGGATGATCGTCCGAACACGCCGATCATCGAGAGCGGCTCATCGGGTTGCCCCATCCACACCGCGGTGGCCAGATACGGCGTGTACCCCACGAACCATGCGTCCTTGAACTCCTGGCCGGTACCGGTCTTGCCGGCCGCCGGCTGATCGGTGAGCTGGGCACCGCGACCGGTGCCGCCCTGCACATTGGCCTCGAGGACCGAGGTCACCAGGCGAGCCGACTGCTCGCTGATGGCGCGGGTTCGCACGGTTCGCTCGTTGGTGCGGTCGTAGAGGACGTTGCCCTCGGCATCGGTGACGCGGTCGATGAGGTAGGGCGTGACCCGGATGCCGTCGTTGGCGATGGTGGCGTAGGCCGTGGCCATGTCGATCGGCGTGACGTCGAGTGGTCCGAGGGGCATGGTGAGCACCCGGGAGTCGAGCGGGCTGGTGACGCCGAGCGCCTGGGCTGTCTCGGCCACGTTCTGGAGCCCGACCGCCTGTCCCAGCCGCAGGTAGGCGCAGTTCGACGAGGACAGGGTCTGCGACCGCACGCTGCCTTGGGAGCCGCCGGAGTTGCCGAAGTTCCGACCGATGTAGGGATCGGGGACGCCGCCCGGGTTCTCGAACTCGCACGGGCCGGTACCATCGATCTGATCGTCGGGCACATATCCCGCCTCCATGGCGGCAGTGAGGACGAAGGTCTTGAACGACGATCCGGTGGGCCGTCCCTTCTGGGTGGCGATGTTGAACTTGAACTCGTCGAAACCCGGACCGCCGACCATGGCCCGCACCGCCCCGGTTCCGGGCTCGACGGACGCAGTGGCCCCCACGATTCCGAGAGGATTGGCGGGGATGTGTTCGGTGATGGCGTCCTCGGCCAGGGTCTGGGCCACCGGATCGAACGTGGTGTAGACCCGGAGGCCTCCGCCGAACACGTTGTCCTTGCGCAGCACGAAGGTCTCGCCCAGGTACTCGGCGTCGAGCAGCGCCTGTTTGACCTCTTCCAGGAAGTACGTCTCCTCGAACTCGTCGGCCACCACCCGTCGATTCCGCGGCAACGGGATGGCGTCGAACGCCCGCACCTCGTCCTCGGTGATGAGGCCGAGCTCGGCCATGCGTTCGAGCGCTCGCAGGCGGCGTTCCTCGGCCACGTCGGGATTGCGGGTGGGGTCACCCGAGGTGGGGCTGGAGATGAGCGATGCCAGCAGCGCGGCCTGTCCGTGGTCCAGCTCGATGGCATCGACCCCGAAATAGACCTCGGCGGCGGCCTGCACGCCATACGCCCCGGCTCCGAAGTACACGGTGTTGAGATACCGCTCGAGGATCTCGTCCTTCTCCATCTGGTTCTCGAGGCGGATGGCCAGCGCCGCTTCGGGCACCTTGCGCTTGAGCAGGTCCTGGTCGGCGCTGAGGACCCCGTTCTTGATGAGCTGCTGGGTGATGGTGGACCCGCCCTGGTCCACCTTTCCCTCCTCGACGTTGCGGATCAAGGCCCGCACGATGGCTCGGATGTTCACGCCGTTGTGCCGGTAGAAGTCGGCGTCCTCGACGGCGAGGATGGCATCGATGGCGGCATCGGAGATCTGGTCGAGGGTGACCACCTCGCGGTTCTCGGGGCCGGTGAGCTGACCGATCAGCTCGCCGTTCTTGTCGTAGACGAGGCTGCGTCGGGCCAACACGTCGAGGTCGACCTCGGCCGCCTGACTCTCGTTGGCCGACAGCACCGCCCCCACCTGGGGAAGCAGGACCGACACGGTGAGCGCGAAGGCGATGGCACCGAGCACCAACGCGGCACCCAACCTCATGGCGCGAATCAGCCACGCCATTGCGATCTGCACATACTCCACCGGCTCACCGTACCGGCCCGCCTCGTCGCTGAGCGGTCACCCGAGGCCCCGAGAGGGCTCCGGCGCGCCCACGGTCCTCTCCCCTCCGATCAGACCCTGGGCGCGCCGGCCGGGGCAGCTAAGCAGACGCGGCGGTCGAGGTCCCGGCGCCTGGCGTGATCGTCGTCACATCGTCATGAGGCCGCGCGGAACCTGTCGCTGGACAGCACCGTGTGGCGACCGGCGAGACCGCCGGCTCGGGCCGTGATGGTCAGTGGCCTCCGACCATTCGAGCCATTCCGTATGGTCTCAGTCGCTTCCACCAAGCTTGGTGTGGTCCCAGCTGACGACCTTCTCGGCCTTGACCACGACCGCGGTGCGCTTGAGCGCCATGTGCTCGGCCGCCTGGGACAGCATCTCTTCGGGGATGTCGGGCTGGTTGCGGGTCATCACCGCCAACGCCAGGGGATGCACCTTCTCGTGATCGGTGACGAGCTCGGCCTGACCACGAATCATGACGCCGCGGAGTGTCTCGTAGGTGGTGCCGTCCTCCAGCAACACGGTGATGCGGGGATCACGGTGGAGGTTCTTGATCTTCTGGGACTTGGTGTAGGTCTCGAACACCAGCTCGCCGTCGACGATGGCGAACCACAGCGTGGACAGGTGCGGGAACCCATCGTGTCCGTTGACGGCGACCTGCAGGCTCTTCTGCTGGGCGATGAAGGTCTCGAGTTCTTCGTCGGTCATGCGGATCTGGTCGCGGCGGTTGTCGGCCATGGGTCGCTCCCCTTCCGGAGGTGGAGAACAGACCGTAGCCATCCCCGATGATGTTCGGAAAACGAACACGTCCCGCCGATGGGGGGATCGGCGGGACGTGGAATTGCTGTCGTACCGTTGGGGGAACGGTCGCAGCGAACGAACCCTTGATGGATCCGCTACGAGTGACCAATGTAGTGGGCGACGACCGCCGCCGTCTCGGGATTACGTGTGACTCCGGCCACCGTCATCGGTCACGCCGGTGGAACCTCGCCCGGCCGGCCGCCGAGGGTGGTGGCAAAGGCCCGTCGCTCGGGGCACGCTGGAGCCATGGCTGACTTCGGGTCCCCTCGTGAGCGTGACCGTCCGTGGATGATGCGGACCTACTCGGGCCATTCCACCGCCGAAGCCTCCAACGACCTGTATCGGACCAACCTGGCCAAGGGGCAGAACGGCCTGTCGATCGCGTTCGATCTGCCCACCCAGACCGGATACGACCCCGATCATCCCCTTGCCCGCGGCGAGGTGGGCAAGGTCGGCGTACCCGTCGCCCACCTCGGTCACATGCGGTCGTTGCTCGCCGGCATCCCGGTGGCCGAGATGAACACGTCGATGACCATCAACGCGCCGGCGGCCTGGCTGCTGGGGCTGTATGTGGCTCATGCGGCCGAATCGGACGTGGACGCGGCCGTCCTGCGGGGAACCACCCAGAACGACATCGTCAAGGAGTACCTGTCGCGCGGTACCTACATCTTCCCGCCCGAACCCAGCCGTCGACTCACCGTCGACACCATCGCGTTCTGCGTCCGTCACGCGCCCCGCTGGAACCCCATGAACGTGTGCAGCTACCACCTGCAGGAAGCGGGGGCGACGCCGGTGCAGGAGCTGGCCTACTCCCTGGCCAACGCCATCGACGTCCTCGATGCCGTGCGGGATTGTGGCCAGATCCGAGCCGACGAGCTGCCGGCCGCGGTGGCCTCGATGTCGTTCTTCGTGAATGCCGGCATCCGGTTCGTGGAGGAGGTCTGCAAGGTGCGGGCCTTCACGTCGATGTGGGACCGCATCTGCGAGGAGCGCTATGGCGTCACCGACCCCAAGGCCCGTCGCTTCCGCTACGGCGTGCAGGTCAACTCGCTGGGCCTCACCGAGGCCCAGCCGGAGAACAACGTGCCCCGCATCGTGCTGGAGACCCTCGGTGTGACGCTGTCCAAGCGGGGCCGGGCGCGTTCGATCCAGTTGCCGGCCTGGAACGAGGCGCTGGGCCTGCCCCGTCCGTGGGACCAACAGTGGTCGCTGCGAGTGCAGCAGGTCCTGGCCCACGAGACCGATCTGTTGGAGTACGAGGACATCTTCGACGGCTCACATGTGATCGAACGGCGCACGGCCGAGTTGGTGGAGGCGGCCCAGGCCGAGCTGGACGACGTGCTCGAGTTGGGCGGCGCCTTCGCGGCGATCAGCGAACTGAAGCGGCGGCTGGTGAGCAGCCACACGGATCGGGTGCGGCGCATCGAGGCCGGCGAACAGACGGTGGTGGGGGTCAACGACTTCACCGAGACGGCGGTATCGCCCCTCGGCGGCGACGAGGCGATCCTTCGCGTCGACCCGTCGGTGGGGGCGCAGATGACGGCC
>JAOUEE010000291.1 GCA_029858875.1 Acidimicrobiia bacterium | reverse complement strand
GTGTGAGTCCAGCCGCTTGAGCGACCTCCAGAAAGCGGATCACCCCATAGAGCCCGTTGCGATCCGTGAGGGCCAACGTCGTACATCCCTGACGGCGCACCGCCTCACAGAGCGCCTCCAGCGTGGGCACGCCATACATTGGCGAATAGGACGAATGCGCATGGAGATGCACGAAGTCAGCCGACACTCACAGACTCCTCCCATACCGGATCACATCTTCACCGAATCGAGCCTGGAGCTGGTCGAGCGCCACCGCGAGATGCTTGGCGCGGGCCTGCCGTCGTTGCTCGGCGGGTGATCGGGTATCGAAGAGCGGAAGTTGTTCGGCATAGCCGGTCAGACTACTGAGACTGATCGTCATCTGCCGGAGACGAATCCGTCGGGTGAAGCATCGGTGAAAAAGAGACTGGAGCACAGGAGCCAGATCGTCTTCCCAACAGGTGTCCGTGGCGAGCCGCTCGTGCTTCGCGACGTCCACCTGATCGCTGTGGCGAATCAGGAGCGTGACCGAACCGCACACACGTCGTTGACTGCGGAGGGTGCGGCAGAGTCGTTGGAGGGCATCGAGTAGGATCCCCCACAGCACCGGATCGTCAATGGCGTCCGGCTCTACGAGGATCGTCTCGTCGAGGCAGGGTTGCACCGCGGGCGGCAGCACCGGGAGATGATCGATCCCCTGCGCCCAGCGGGAGAGCGATCCCGCATAGTCCCCGACGACCACTTCCAGCGCATCGAGCGGGCTCTCGGCCACCTCCCCGAGTGTGCGCAAATTGAGGGCGTCCAGCCGTTCGAGCACCTTTCGCATGCAGAGCCGATGCAGACCTGGCAGGGTCCGCACGGACAGCGGCGACATGAAGACCTGTTCCGACCCAGGCCGGACATCGTAGAGTTCGGAGGGCGCCATTAAGGTGGCGGCCGTCTGGGCGATCAGTTTGTTACTCCCGACTCCGGCGACACCATCGAGGTGAGATTGCGACAGCACTTCTTGTTGCACGGTCGCGGCCACGTCCGAGGCGGGACCAAAGAGTTTGCCAGTCCCCGTGACATCCAGCACAACGGTGCCGGGTTGTGCCGGCTCCCAGACCGGCGCATAGCGCGTGATGGTCCGGAGCAAGATGTCGTCGGCGTAGCGAGCGCGTTGCGGATTCGGCGAGAGGACCTCCAGCGAGGGACACAGGCGCCGGGCATGATCAAGCGGCATGCCCATCGCCAGTCCTTCTTGCGCTGCTTCGAGCGATACTTCTCGGAGGAGCGCGCGCGGCGTGTTCAATGGCGCAATGGCGAGGGGTCTCGTGCGGAGTGCGGGATCGTGCAGCCGGGCCACGGCCACTTCAACGGAGGGAATCCCGACACAGACAATCTGCCGGTCCACGCGGCGCTACTTTTTCAAGTGGCGAATGACACCGACGACAAGCCCTTCGATGCGAAAGGTGTCGTGTGCCTGCACGATGATCGGCTGCATCGTGTCGTTGGCGGGATGGAGTTCGATGGTCCCCGCCTTACGGTAGTAGGTTTTGATCGTCGCCTCCCCGTTCACCAAGGCAATGACCGTTTGTCCGTTCCGGGCCGTCTGTTGCTTCTGCACGACGACCACATCACCCGGGAGAATCCCCTCGTCGCGCATGGACTGGCCCTTCACCCGCAGCGCGAAGGTCTCGCCGCGTCCCACCATGCTCTTCGGGACATCGACCCGTTCCATTTGCGCAATCGGTTCGATCGGCTCACCGGCCGCGACGATCCCGGCCAGAACCACCTGCGCGGTCCCGAACGTACTCAACAGCAGTGCCGCCATCCCGGGGATGCGCCGGGTGCCAACCTCGTACCGAATGATCGAACGACGCGTGGTCTTGAGTTGCTCGGCCAGTTGGGCCTGGGTTAACCCGAGCTGGAGTCTGGCTTGGCGGAAGTCCGTGGCACGCATGTGACCAATGGTCACATAAGACCGTGCGCCTGTCAAGGAGGACATCCGAAAGCCCTATAGCCGACCAATCCAGCCTCCACCTAGAATCGGTCCTCTGCGGAGGTGGCGATGGCATACCGATTCCGGCTCCACCAGCGATTTTCTCTTTCGAGCGCGCTCGTCTATGAGCGAGGATTTCGCGAGGGGCGAGGCACGGTCTCGGATCTTTCGCCGACTGGATGGCACATCTCTGGCAATCTCCCGTTACAGCGAGGCGAAGTGTGCGCGATGCGAGTCGTGCTGCCAACGGGTTCGCGAGTCTTGGTCTCGGCTGGGATTGTACGATGGGTGCGTGGGGCTGAGTATGGCATTGAAACGCTGGTGGTAGATGACCGATCGCGGGTCCATCTCGAGGGCTACCTACAAACTCGCATCACTGACCGATGAGCAGCGACAGTCTGCTGATCGGAAACCCACGAATGTCTCGTCTATTCCGGTTGACAGCTGTATCGTTTTGGATTCTTCTGTGAATCGATTCCGATTCACCCTCTCCCCTTTGAAAAGAGCGTTCACCCACAATTGCACGAATTTGTTGGTAGCCTGGTATCGGCCTCTACGGCATGAGAGTTGCTGCGTCACTCATCTCAAGTCTCAAGAGTGATCGTGAACTCCGCACAGCTCCAGAGAGGTAAGTGATGCCGACTCTCAAAAATTACGGGTCCTACGCTCGAACCGTCATGATGGCTTCAGTGCCCTTCATGATAGCGATGACGGGCTGCACCGACACCGTCACGGTGATCAACGGCAGCGGGCAACCTGTTGGCGTGATGGTCGACGGCCAGAACGCCGGCAGTCAGCTCAACGATCGTACCTTCACCTCGGGCGCCTCGCCAATCAATGTGGGCGACATGAGTACGTCGCCGCAATCCAACGAAGTGACAGGCTTCACCAACGACCGCCCGCCCACATATCTGAGTACCCCATGGACGACCGGCAGCGATGCGTTTAATCTCGATTTCCGTCCGGCGATCGGCATTCCGGTCACGGTATGGATTGTCAAAGGCCCGTTCGCTGAGCAACGCCAACACGCGATCGAGGCCTGCATTCGCACCTCGGTGATATGGCGCACCGAACGCATGGGCGTCATTTTCTCGCCATTTACTGTCATCGATGCCACCGGCGATCCCGAGGCCCCCGCCCATTACGCCTTCCCGAATGGCGACGTGGGGGATGTCGTCTGGAAACCCTTGCGCGACGACATCGGGTTCGTGCCGGGCCAGTTGAACATTTACTGGGTGGACACGGTCAACGGCGGGACGGGCTCGGGCTGGTCGAACTTCGGTGCCCAAGTGGTGATGGGCAAGAACACGGGTGACGAATTACTTTCCCATGAGATCGGGCACGCCTTCAGTCTGACACATGTCGATAGCGACACGAATTTCAACGTCGACAACATCATGCATAGTGCCAGCAACACCCGCCAGTATGCGACCGAAGGGCAGCTGTTTCGTTCCCATCTAAATCCCACATCGATTCTGAATGTGCTCTACAACGCCCGCCCCGGGGAACTGACGCGCACCTGCGGGTACTCCAATACCGCCACGTTCCCTTGTCCGGCGATTCAGAAACGAGTGTGGGCTGACGGCGGGTTTCCGCCTAATTGAGAGGTTCACAATGACACACCTAGCTGTTATCGCCCTGGTGGTACTAACGTCGTCTTGGGCCGGCGCGGAACCCGCAGCGGAGCGCCCCGCGTTCGCCACCGTCAAACCGGAGGTGCAGGTGCTCGTTCAGACCTGGCTGAACAAGAACTGCGGGGCCGCAGAACAACAACGACTCGAGACCCAGCTACGTGCCACCGGCACCGTGCTTGAACCGGTCTTCTGGGAGGCTTTTCGTTTCGGACCGACCGAGCAAGAGTTGAAGGAGGTCAACGGCGCGGTGGCCAAGCGCTATACCCAACGTCAGAGCTGGCTGCGACAATTTGGTGACGCACAAATGGGAAGGGAAGAGACGGCCCGGCAGCTGGCGATCACGGAACGACAATACGCCGACCGGGAACGCGCCCAATACACCGAGCGCTATAAGACTGCGGCGGTGGCGGCATTGGGACTCATTGGCACAAAACAGTCGGAAGCCGAGCTGACGCGCATGGCTGACGACGATCAAAACCCCGCGCAGATCTCTGCCCAAGAGGCATTGAAAGGAATTCGTCGGCAACGCGATCGCTGATGCCGCAGCAGACGCGAAGCCATCTCGTTACTTCGCTGACCGAAATGTCCCCGAGAGAGCTCCTCCAGCACCCCACGACGTTCGGTACGGGGAGGCCAGCTGGTCTTGTCGTTCTCGAGCAACCGCCGCTTCAGTGTGACGCATCCCCCTGTTCATCGAGACACGACTCGCGCGCCTTGCACAATCCTTGGCTGCCTTTTACAATCATCATCGTGCTGAGTTGTGAGTATCCCCGGTGAGATCTCATGTCGTTTGTCCTGCGCCCATACCGCCGCTTCCCGGTGCGCTGTGCTGTGACATACGCCTCCGGTCCCTTTCGCGGCCACGGCACAGTCTGGAATTTCTCCCTCGCTGGCTGGCGTCTCTCCGGAGATCTTCCTATGCGAGCCGGTGAAACGCTCTCGCTTTCCGTGACACTCCCTAACAAACAACACATTCAAGTTCCCGAGGCAGTCGTGCGATGGTCACGTGGTACCGAGTTTGCCGTCGAAATGAGTCAGGTCCATCCGCAGACGATGGCCAGGCTCCAGCATTATGTGACGCGATTGGTTAGAGAGCCGTCTCAATGA
>JAOUEE010000032.1 GCA_029858875.1 Acidimicrobiia bacterium | reverse complement strand
GGACATGATCAACGACATCGGCGACCCCGACCACGTCGAAGCCTGGCTGGCCCCCCGACTCGAAGCCGGTGACAAGGTGATGGGCTTCGGCCACGCCGTCTACCGGGCCGACGACCCCCGCTCCACTCTGCTGCGGCAGACAGCGCTCGATTTGGGCGGCGAGGTCGTGGAGCGGGCGGTGGCCATCGAAGAGCGCATCCTCGCCCACATGCGGGCGTGGAAACCGCAGGCCACCATCGTCACCAATGTGGAGTACTACGCCGGTGTGGTGCTGTCGCTGGCCGGGATACCCCAACACCTCTTCACCGCCACCTTCACGGTGAGCCGGGTGGTGGGATGGACGGCCCACATCCTCGAGCAGGCGGCCGACAACAAGATCATCCGCCCATCGGCCAACTACGTGGGGCCACCCGCCCCGCAGCCGGTGCCGAGGGGCTGACAGCCGGAGCTAGTCTGAGCCGGTGGCTGCATCGGCCGGGTACTCGGGGACGCCGCTGGCGCAGAAGTTGGGGATCAGAGCCGGCGATCGGGTCGCGCTGATCGACGAGCCCGATGGGTTCCGGGCCCTGCTCCAGCCGCTTCCCGACGCCGTCGACTTCCGCACCACCGTCCGGGGCCGCTGCGACGGGGTGGTGGCCTTCTTCGCCCGCCGCGCGCCCTTCGCCCGCCGCCTCGATGCGCTGGGTCGGGCGGTCTTCCCCGATGGCGGGGTGTGGATCGCCTGGCCCAAGCGGGCGGCACGGGTGGCGACCGACATGACCGAGGACGTGGTGCGCGAGGTGGCGCTCCCGCGGGGTCTGGTCGACGTGAAGGTGTGCGCCATCGACGCCACCTGGTCCGGGCTGCGCCTGGTCTGGCGGAAGGAGCGTCGATGAGCGACCGCGACGTGATGACGGGATCGATCGTGGTGCGAGGCGCCGAGCTGGCCTATGAGTGGGGCGGTGTCGGACCCGATGTGGTGTGGGGCCACGGGCTCACGTCGAGCATGGCCGGCGAGCAGGCCGCTGGCCTGGTGTCGTGGCCGCGGGTACGCGAGGCCAACCGGGTGTTGCGCTACGACGCCCGGGGTCACGGATCCTCCGCCTCCACCAGCGACCGCCACGGCTACGCCTGGTCGGCCCTGGCCCAGGATCAGCTGGCGATGGCCGACGCCCTGGGTATCGAGTCCTATGTGGCTGGTGGCGCGTCGATGGGCTGTGCCACCGCGTTGCACGCCGCCGTCCAGGCGCCCCAGCGGGTGCGAGCCCTGGTGTTGCTGATCCCGCCGACCGGGTGGGAGAGCCGGGCCGGGCAGGCCGAGCTGTACGAGTCGATGGCGGCCATCGTCGAGCGCGACGGCGTCGAGCCGCTCATCGCGGCCTCGGCCCAGCTCCCCCCGGCTGACCCGTTCGTGGGCCTGGCCGACTTGGCCGAGCAACAGGCCGACGCCCTGCGGGCGTGGGATGCGGGGCGACTGGCGCAGGTGTTCCGCGGGGCCACCACGGCGCAGCTGCCCGATCGCGAGCAGATCGCGAGGCTGACCCAGCCCACCCTGGTGCTGGCCTGGACCGGTGACGCCACCCACCCCGTGGCCACGGCCGACGAGCTCGGTGGGTTGTTGCCCCACGCCGAGGTGGAGGTGGTCAGCGACCTCGGTGCGGTGCTGGCCTGGTCGCAGCGGGTGCAGGCGTTCCTGGCCGACGTGGGCTGATCGTTCAGTTCACCCGGGACCACCGGCTCGCCGCCGCGCCGGTGAGATGCATCCGGTCGGGGCCGTCCAGCACGAGGGTGGTGCCGATCGAGTAGCCGCTGGCCGTGGTGAGTGACAGCCGGGGAGCGACGGCGTTGGGCCCGCCACCACCCAGGCCTCGCTGGACCAGCCAGGTCCCGTTCAGTGCCTGACTTCCGGTGACGCAGTCGAACGTTCGGTCAGAGGCCAGGGTGCAGCGACTGCCGACGGCCAGCTGCTGGATGAGCGGCGAGGAGTCGTCGAGGATCTCGACCAGTTCCCAGGAGCCCGACAGCTGGGTCTCGAGTCGACTCGGAGCTGCGGGCGGTTGCTCACCGCGTGCCGGTGTCGCGGTGCGAGACCACGACGATTCGTCGAAACCACGGGCCACGACGACATTGTCTCCGTCGATGATGATCCGGGCCGTCCCCGCATCGACGCCGTCGTCGGTCCTCCACGTGAACAGCGCCGTCACCGCGGCTGACCCGTCCGAGCCAGGGATGGGATCGGCCAGCCACTCACCTTCGAGCGTGGTCGTGCCGTCGGCTGCCCGACACGAGAGACGGTGTTCGTCCGCGAAGTCACACGAGTAGCCGATGGAGTCGGCGATCACCCCGCCGGCATCGTCGCTGACCTCGGTGACGGTCCAGGAACCGATCAGGCTCCACTCGACCGGGTTGACCGGATCGAGCTCCCCGACCGGTGTCCTCCTGGCCGCTTCAGGAGCTTCGGACGGCGGTGCGGCGACGACGGTCGTCGCCGCGACCCTGATGTGGTCGCTGGCACCGGTCGAGGCACCACAGCCCGCGCCCAGCAACCCGACCAGGCCCAACGCGCTCAGAGGACGGAGCCAGCTCATGGTTCTCCATCGGCCGGCCCGGTCGGGGACGTGAGCGGACGCGCAGATGGCCGGCGCCCCAGAACGCATCCGTGTGCTCCTGCCGGCCTCGACGGCCCAGAGCCGCGCGTGGGTCGCTCGTGTCGTGCATGTCCTGGGGGGTGGCGACGCCGAATCCGATCGACGATGAGCCGGCCGGGTCCGGCGAGCGCGACGTCGTGTTGTCGCTATCGGAAAGAGCCACGGACGAACGCGAGGTCCACCGGTCCGGGGCCGGCAGCGGTCACGTGGTGGATGCCCGAGCTGGTGGCCGCTCGGGGGATGTCGACCCCCAGCCCGCCGGAGAAGACCAGCGGCGCCGCCCCGTCGGCGGTGCCCGTCGTCGGCCCCCCGGCTACCTCAACGGAGCTCGCCGATCACCACGGTGAGCTCGTTCTCCAGACGGAAGCCCTGGCCGGCGACGTGGAACGGAGCGATGGCCTCCAGCACGAGCTCGCGCACCCGGTCCTCTCCCGAGTGGTGGAGCGAGGGCACCACGACACCGGGCGAGCGAAGGGCCCGCCACGCGGTGTCGCCGTCGGGCCACTCGTTGACCGCGACCGAGTCGGTGCGGGCCACGACATCGAACCCCGAGCGATCGAGCATGTCCTCGACCACACCCGGCGTCCCGATGTCGGCCAGCGAGATCATCTCCTCGGCGCTCGACGGTGGTCCTGTGGTGCCGACGACGATGAAGTAGTCGCGCAGGTCCAGCCTCCGGGCCGGCCCCCAGAAGGTGAGTCCGATGAGCCCTCCAGGGCGTAGCACACGGGCCGCCTCGTCGAACGCGCCCTGGCACCCACCCCAGATGCCATTGAACGAGGTCACCACGTCGAAGCGGTCATCACCCCAGGGAAGGTCGAACATCGAGCCCCAGACCAGATCCGCCAGCGGGGCCCGGCGCCGTGCGATGTCGAGCAGACCCGAAGCCGCATCGATACCGGCGCCCTTGGCGCCGCGACGGGTGGCCCGGCCCAGTGCGTAGCCCGAACCGCAGGCCAGGTCGAGCAGGTCCGTGCCCGGACCGACGCCCGTGCGGGCGAAGACGGTCTCGATGCCGTGGTCGGCGTAGGGCTCGAACAGGTAGGCCCAGTCGGCTGCCGCGTGTCCCCACGCCTCGCCGGCCTCGATCCAGCTGGTGTCGGTGGTCGTGTCCATGGTCTGTGTCTCCTGATTCGGTGTCTGCTAACCATGCGGGACATGGGGGAAGCCGTCTTGGAGACGAGGTGGAGATCGGCCTGTTCGTGGTCTCCAGAAGGTCTTCACACCACGCGGTTGGCGCGGGCCTCCGATGGTGGCCGCGACCAACGGCTTCGTCGCTTCGGGAGCGGACCGCTGCGCGATCTACGCTGAGCCCATGTCGGCCAAGAGCAGGGCGGGACCACCGTGATCCTGGAGTTCGAGGACAGCGAGATCGATCTCGACCGGATCGAGCTCCGCCGGGCCGGTGAGCCCTATCCCATCGAACCTCAGGTCTTCGACGTGTTGGTCTACCTGGCCACGAATCGGGGTCGGGTGGTGACCAAGGACGAGCTCCTCGACAGTGTCTGGGGGGATCGGTTCGTGAGCGAATCGGCTCTGACCACCCGCATCAAGAGCGCCCGTCGGGCCGTGGGTGATGACGGCGCCACCCAGGGTGTCATCCGCACCGTTCATGGTCGCGGCTACGAGTTCGTCGCCGAGGTGGCCGAGATCGACGATCGCCCCACCGCCTCGGGGCCCGACGCGGTCGACGCCCCCGTGCTGCCCGCGGCCGTCAACCGACTGGTGGGCCGAGACGGCGACCTGCATCAGCTCGCGCTCGAGGTGAGTGAGCATCGTCTGGTGACGCTCATCGGGCCGGGCGGCGTGGGAAAGACCTCGTTGGGGTACGAGTTGTGTCGTGCCGTCGATGGGAAGTTCCCGGACGGCATCTGGCCGGTCGAGTTGGTTCAGGTGACCCAGCCCGATGCCCTGCCGACGACCGTGGCCACTGCGCTCGATGTGCAGGCCCAGCTGGGGCGATCGATCACCGACACCATCGTCGAGGTCTTCCGCAATCGGCAGGCGCTGCTGTTCTTCGACAATTGCGAGCATGTGATCGACGCCGTCAGCGCCATCATCGGTCTGCTCCTCCAACGGGCGCCCGAGGTCACGATCGTCACCACTTCTCGTGAGGCCCTCGCGGTGGCCGGAGAGCACATCTGGCCGGTGCAGCCTCTCGATGTCGCGGCCGCCGACGATGCGGTGCTCGACGTCGACCGGGTGCTCGAGAGTCCGGCCGTCCGTCTCTTCGTCGACCGGGCTGCCGCCGCCGATCCGACCTTCACCCTCGATGCCGAGACGGTCGATGACGTGGTGAAGATCTGTCGCCAGCTCGACGGCGTGCCGTTGGCCCTGGAGCTGGCTGCCGCTCGGGTGCGGTCGCTCGGTATCGGCGACCTGGCCGATCGTCTCGGCGAACGGTTCCGCTTGCTGAAGGGCACCCGGCGGGGCTCGGACCCTCGCCATCACACGCTGCTCGACACCGTGAAATGGTCCTACGACCTCCTCGATCCCGACGATCGGCACCTCTTCGAGCAACTGTCGGTGTTCGCCGGCCCCTTCGACCTGGAGGCGGCCGAGGCCGTGTGTGACGATCGCGACGGAAGCATCGACATTCTCGATGGCCTGGCCCGGCTGGTCGACCGCTCGATGCTGGGCGTGCGGCGGACGGCCGCCGGAACGCGACACGAGATGCTGGAGACGCTGCGCGCCTATGGATCCGACTGGCTCGATGACGGCGATCGCTTCACGTTGCACCGGCGCCATCTCGAGCACTACCGCAACCAAGCCGGCCGCTTCGGGCGTGGATTGGAGTCCAGCGACGAGCAGCGCTGGGTGGCCGAGGTCGATGTGGCCTTCGCCAACCTCCGGGCCGCGCATCGTTTCGCCATCGACACCGATGATCAGGACAGTGCCTTCGGGATCGTCGCCCCGCTCGTCGAGTACGCCGCTCGCACCATGCGCTACGAACTGGTCTCCTGGGCCGAACAATCTCTGCACCTGAGCGACGAGGACCACCCGCTGCGTCTTCTCGTGGCCGGATTCGGGGCGTACGGGTTGTTCGTCCAGGGCGAGTGCGAATCCGCCATCATCCGCGCCCGGGCGCTCATGGACGGAGCCGAAGAGACCGATCTCGGGTATGCGCTGGCCTTGCGGGCTCACCTCAATGCCGACTTCTCCCGTGCCGAGCCCGACCGGGTGATGCCCCACTTCGCCCGGCACCTTCGGCTGGCCGAGGCCTCCGGTGACAGCAATCGCCTGGCCCACAGCGCCTATTTCAGCGCGGTGGCCCTGGCCAGCATCGGCCGGTTCGATGAGGCTCGAGTGGCGGCCGACTGCTCCACCGAAGCGGCTGCGCTCACCGCCAACCCCACTGCGCTGGCCTCGGCGTTGTTCGCCCAGGGCATGGTCACCGCCCACACCGATCTCGATGCAGCGCTGGTCATCCTGGAGCGCAGCGAGCAGACGGCTCGGTCGGTGGGCAACCGGTGGATGGCCGCCTTCGCGCTCACCGAGATCAGCTCGCTGTATCTGCGGCTGGGACGCCTCGAGGATGCCTGTGCCGGCTTCGCCGACGTGCTCGACACCTGGTATCGCGTCGGCGACTGGGCCAACCAGTGGTTGTCGCTCAACCAAGCGGTCATCGCCCTGGTCGAGGGCGGAAGCGTCGACTGGGCTGCGCAGGTGGTGGGCGCAATCGAGACCCATTCGACGCTCGGCGCCCTGCCCATTCAGCCTGACCAGCGCCAGCGGCTGCTGGATGTGGCCGCGCGCCTACCCGAAGGGCGACGGCGAGACGGCGGTGTCCTGGCCATCGACGATGTGGTCACCCGTACCCGCCGGGCACTGCTCGAGCGTTGATGCGGGGTGCGGTGCCGGGTGGTGAAAACCGTCGAACCCCTCCCGAGGGAGGGGTTCGACAGGGTGGGTCGGGGATCGGGGAAGCGATCTAGAACTCTTCGTCGAAGCTGACGTCGCCCTCCACACCCATCTGGTAGGCGGCGACGGTGCGCTCGAAGAAGTTGGTCAGCTCCTGGACGTCCTGGAGCTCCATGAAGCCGAACGGGTTGGTGGAGCCGTACTGGCGGGCCAGGCCCAGTTGTGCCAGTCGCTGGTCGGCCACGAACTCGAGGTACTGCCGCGTGTCGGTGAGGCTCATACCCGGCACCCCTTCGCCCAGGACGTCCTGGGCGAACTGGAACTCGCAGTCGACGGCTTCGTCGATCATCGAGGCGATGTCGGCCGCCAGCTCGTCGTCGAACAGGTCGGGCTCCTCGGACCGCACCGTGTTCACCACTTCGAGGGCGAAGTTCATGTGCCCCGACTCGTCACGAAACACCCAGTTGGTGCCGGCGGCCAGCCCGTTGAGCAGGCCCTTCGAGCGCAGGAAGTACACGTAGGCGAAGGCGGCGAAGAAGAACAGGCCCTCGATGCAGGTCGCGAAGCAGATCAGGTTGAGCAGGAACGCCTTGCGTTCCTCGCGGGTCTCGAGTCGATCGAGGTCGCTGATCGTTCCGATCCACTTGAAGCAGAACTCGGCCTTCTGGGCGATCGACGGAATGTTGTGGATGGCGGCGAAGGCGGCCTCGCGTTCGGCCACATCGGGGATGTAGTTGTCCAGCAGCGTGAGGTAGAACTGCACGTGCAGCGCCTCTTCGTACAGCTGGCGCGACAGGTACATGCGGGCTTCGGGCGCGTTGATGTGCTGGTAGAGGTTGAGCACCAGGTTGTTGGCGACGATCGAGTCACCGGTGGCGAAGAAGGCGACGAGGCGGTTGATGAGGTGCTTCTCGGCCGGCAGCAGCTTGCGTTGCAGATCGACCAGGTCGTCGGAGAAGTCGATCTCGTCGACCGTCCACGTGTTCTTGATGGCGTCGCGGTACATCTCGAAGAAGACCGGATACCGCATGGGGCGCAGGGTGAGATCGAAGCCGGGATCGAGAATGGTCGGCCGCTTGGGGGCCGACCCGTCGCGGAGGTCGATCTCGGTGTCCCCGGACGGGTAGTTGGTGCTGGTGTGGAGGCCGGAGTCGGTCAGGGCCATGGGGTGGAGGGTCTCCTCGGGAGAAAGGGGCAGGCGGGAACGGTGGGGTGCGTGACCGCGTCAGTCGCAGGCTTCGCAGGTCTCGGGGCTCTCGAGCGAGCAGGCCACGGCCTCGGCGTCGCTGAAGTTCTTGGCCGGGACCCCACCGCTGCTGGACGCGGTGGTCTGGTTGATCCGGGTGGCCGGGCGCGAGCGCAGGTAGTACGTGGTCTTGAGCCCCTGCTTCCAGGCGTAGTTGTACATCGACGACAGCTTGCCGATGGTGGGTGACTCGAGGAACAGGTTGAGGGACTGGCTCTGGTCGATGTAGGCACCGCGTTCGGCGGCCATGTCGATGAGCGACCGCATCGGGATCTCCCAGGCGGTGCGGTAGAGCAGCTTGATGTCCTCGGGGATGTCCTCGACGTCCTGGATGGAGCCCTCGGCCCGCTTGATGGCGCCCGCCATCTCGTCGTTCCAGAGGTCGCGGGACTTCAGCTCGTTGACCAGGTACCGGTTGATCTGGAGGAACTCGCCCGACAGCGTCTCGCGCTTGAACAGGTTGGACACCTGGGGCTCGATGCACTCGAAGCAGCCGGCGATGGAGGCGATGGTGGCGGTGGGAGCGATGGCGATCATGAGCGAGTTGCGCAACCCCACGTCGGTGATGCGGGCCCGCAGCCCATCCCAGTCGAGGTCGCCGTGGGGCTCGACGACGGCATCGCCGCGTCGAGCGAGTGCGGCCAGGTCGAACTGCAGGTCACCCTGCGCGGCCCGGGTGGCGGCGAAGGTGGTGTGGGGGCCGTCGGCCTCGGCCAGGTCGGTGCTGGCCGACAGGGCGTGGAAGTAGATGTGTTCGCTGATGCGGCGCGAGAGCACCCGGGCCTCGTCGGAGTCGAATGCCAGGCCCAGCTTGAAGAACACGTCCTGGAGCCCCATCAGGCCGAGGCCCACCGGGCGCCAGGCGTGGTTGGACGTCTCGGCTTCGGGGGTGGGGTAGAAGTTGATGTCGATCACGCGGTCGAGGAAGGGCATGGCAATCCGCACCACCTCGCCCAGGCGATCGAAGTCGAAGGCCATCTCGCCGTCGGAGCCGGGCTTCACCAGCGCGCCCAGGTTGACCGAGCCCAGATTGCACACGGCCGTCTCGGCCTGGCTGGTGACCTCGATGATCTCGGTGCACAGGTTGGACAGGTGCACCACCCGGGGTGAACCGTCGGGATCGGTGCCGCCGGTCTGGTTGCACCGCAGGTTGGACGCGTCCTTGAACGTCATCCAGCCGTTGCCGGTCTGGGCCAGCGATCGCATCATCCGGCTGTAGAGCTCACGGGCCGGGAGCTGACGCTCGAACAGGCCCTGCTCTTCGGCTTCGATGTAGGCCCGTTCGAACTCGGCGCCGTACAGGTCGGTGAGGTGGGGCACCTTCTTGGGGTCGAACAGCGACCACTGCCAGTCGTTCTCCACCCGCTCCATGAACAGGTCCGGGACCCAGTTGGCCAGATTGAGGTTGTGGGTGCGGCGGGCGTTGTCGCCGGTGTTCTCGCGCAGGTCGAGGAAGTCCTCGATGTCGGAATGCCAGGTTTCGAGGTACACACAGGCCGCACCCTTGCGCCGACCGCCCTGGTTGACCGCGGCCACCGAGCTGTCGAGGGTCTTGAGCCACGGCACGATGCCGTTGGACAGACCGTTGGTGCCCTTGATGAGAGAGCCCTTCGCCCGGACCCGATGCCAGGCCACGCCGATGCCGCCCGCGAACTTCGAGAGTCGGGCGATGTCGGTGTAGCGCTTGTAGATGCCTTCGAGGCTGTCCTCGGGCGAATCGAGGAGATAGCACGACGACATCTGGGGGTGGGTGGTGCCGGAGTTGAACAGCGTGGGGGACGACGGCAGGTACTCGAGGGCCGAGATCAGCTGGTAGAAGCGGATGGCCTCGTCGGTGCTGGTGGCCAGCCCACAGGCCACGCGCAGGAAGAAGTACTGCGGCGTCTCGATCACGTCACGCTGGTCGGGGTGACGCAGCAGGTACCGGTCATAGACGGTGCGCAGACCGAAGAACTCGAAGAGCTTGTCCCGGTCGGGGTCGACGGTGTCGTTGAGCTTGCGGGCGTTGGTCGCGACGAACTCGGCCACGTCGTCGCCGATGAGGCCCAGGCGGTGCCCGGTGGAGACCGACTGGGAGAACGAATGGATGTCCTGGTTGCGGACCTCCTTGTCGATCGTGGTGGCCAGCAGGCGGGCCGCCAGCCGGGAGTAGTTGGGCTCTTCGACGATCAGCGCCGCCGCGGTGCGGATGGACAGCTCGTCCAGCTCGGTGGTGGCGGCTCCGTCGACCAGGCCCGAGATGGTGCGGGTGGCGATGCGCAGCGGATCGACGCCGGTGAGGCCGTCGGCACTGCGGCGCACGGCGGCGACGATCTTGTCGAGATCCACCGATTCGAGATCGCCGTTGCGTTTGCGGACCCGCATGCCGGGGCCGGCGTCGTCGATGAGGTTCGGCGAGTCGAGGTGCTCGTCGGTCAGCGTCATATCGGTTGTGTCTCCTTGGTCCCATCCGTGGATCGGCTCCCGATGACGCGATCGCATCACCGAGCCTCCGCTCCGGCCCCGGGGTGGCGAGCTGGCCGTTCCGGGACACCCCTCCTTGCGTCGGCCACGCCGGTGAAACCACACCGGTGTGACTTGGCTCGGAAGGACAATTACATGCGCGTAATTACGTCGACGTCAAGGGTCAAAACCGGTCCCGCTCCTGCCCTAGAAAAGACGCGGAACATCGGCCACCCCATCCCGCCCCCGCCACTCGCGAAGTTGTCCGACACCCGCCCGAAATTGTGGTGATGATGGCTGCCCGGCGCGCGTCAGCGCAGCAATTTCGGACGGAGCGACGTCAGAGGGCCTTGCGGAAGAGCTTGTCCTTCAGGGCGGTGTAGGGCGGGTAGAGGAGCTTCACGTCGGGGCGGGTCTTCTTGCGCAGCACGGACTTCAGGTTGGAGAACGTGTCGAAGCCCGATTGGCCGTGGTAGCGCCCCATGCCGCTGTCGCCCACGCCGCCGAAGGGCAGCTCGGGCGGCGAGATGTGCAGGATGACGTGGTTGACGCACACCCCACCCGAGCTGGTGCTCTCCAGCACCCGGTCGGTGGCCTCGTCGTCGGACGAGAACACGTACAGGGCCAGGGGCTTGGGCCGATCGTTGACGAACGCGATGGCGGCGTCGAGGTCGTCGACGGTGAGTACGGGCAGGATCGGGCCGAAGATCTCCTGTTGCATCACCGCCGCGTCGGGCGACGGGTCGACCAGCACTGTCGGCGACAGATAGCGGTCACCGGGGTCGGTGTGGCCACCGAAGGCCACCGTGGCGCCATGGTCCTCGAGCAGCGCGGTGAGGCGGTCCAGGTGATGCTCGTTGACGATGCGGGCGAAGTCGGGGGTGGTGCGGGCGTCGGGGCCGTAGAACTCCCGCACGGCGGCGCCGATGCCCTCCACCAGCTGGTCGCGCACGCTGGCGTCGACCAACACGTAGTCGGGGGCGATGCAGGTCTGGCCCGCGTTCATGAACTTGCCCCAGGCCAGGCGGCGGGCCGTGACCTCGATGTCGGCCGATCGGTCCACGATGGCCGGGCTCTTGCCACCCAGCTCGAGCGTCACCGGAGTGAGGTGCTTGGCTGCCGCGGTCATGACGATGCGGCCGACGTCGGTGGATCCGGTGAAGAAGATGTGGTCCCACTTGCGCTCGAGCAGCGCGGTGGCCACCGGGACGTCGCCTTCCACCACCACGACGGCCTCGTCGTCGAGGTACCGGGGCAACAGCTCGGCCAGCAGGGTCGAGGTGGCCGGTGCCAGCTCGCTGGGTTTGCACACCACGGCGTTGCCGGCGGCCAAGGCGGCGGCCAGTGGATCGAGCAGCAGTTGGATGGGGTAGTTCCAGGGGGCCACGATGAGCACCACGCCCAGCGGCTCGGGGATGACCCGGCCTTTGCCCGGCTGGGCGGCGATGGGCAGGCTGGCCCTCCGCGGCTTGGCCCACTTGGCCAGGTTCTTGGCGATGTGACGGATCTCGCCGGCGGTGGCGCCGATATCGGTGGCCCACCCCTCGGTGGATGGCTTGCCGACATCGGCGGCCAGGGCGGCGGTGAGCCGATCGTCGTTCTCGTCCAGCAGCCGGATCAACCCGTCGATCTGGGTTCGGCGCCATTGGAGGTCGCGGGTGCGCCCGCTGGCGAACGCGGCCCGGGCGCGATTCCATGCGGCGTCCACCACCTCGGCGGCAGAGGCGGTCAGGTCGATGGCGTCGGCGTTGTCGTCGGTGACGGTCATGGCTCCGTTCTACCAGCGATGGCGTCGATGGGGGAGTGGCCGATCAGCCCCTGCCGGCGGGGAGCCGCCGGGATCACGGGAACGCTCAGTTGCCCGCGATGAGCTGCTCGAACGAACGCCGCCGTCATCGGAGGCCACCAGTGGCACATCGGCATGGTCCGGCGCCGGCGACGCAACACGACCAGCACCGCCGCGGCCAGGAGCGCGGTTGCCCGAGGCCGCAGTGCGGTGGATGGGGAAATTCGAGCGGCGGCTCATGTGCGAAGGCGACATCGGGCATCATCGGCGTGTCGGACGGGGAGGCTCCCGCCGAGCGGTCGCGGTACGGTCGGGGCGATGAGCGATGCCATCCTCGATGTCGATCTCCTTGCCTTCGAACAGGGCGGCCGGTCGGCGCGAGCCGCCGTGGTCGACGGGGTGATGCGCAGCCTGCGAACCGGGTTCGTGTTCACCGAGCACGACCTGTCGGCCGATCTGCTCGACACCGCGTACGGGATGCTCGAGGAGTTCTTCACCCTCGACGCCGACAGCAAGGCGCGGTACGTGGCGCCGGGCACCCATGGTCAGCGGGGCTACACCGGGCTGCTGGTCGAGACCGCGGCCATCGCCGACGTTCCCGACTGGAAGGAGATGCTCAACTGGGGTCGCGAGCTGCCCGAGGGTCATCCCCTTCGGGTCCGCTACCCCCACCGCTTCTCCGACGCCGTGTTCCCCGAGGAGCACGTGCCCGGCATCAGCGAGGTCCTGCGCCGGTTCTACGATCGCGTCCTCGACCTCCAGGCCCGGTTCTTGCGCATCATCGCCCTCGGTCTGGGGTGCCACGAGCACTTCTTCGACAACATGCTCACCGACGGCGCCACCCTCACCCGGGCCATGCACTACCCGAACATGGATCTGGCACCGGGGGACGAGCACGTGTGGGCCGGCGAGCACGGCGACATCAACCTCATCACCGCCCTGCCCCGGGCCACCGCCCGGGGGCTGCAGGTCAAACTGGACGACGGGACCTGGATCGATGCCACGCCACCCGATGACCGGTTCATCATGAACACCGGGATCATGCTGGATCACCTGACCAACGGCGTGATCTCGCCCGGCATCCACCGGGTGGTGGCCGACGCCGACCAACCCGGCGACCGGTACTCGGTGGTGCAGTTCTGCCACCCCAGTCCCTGGACGATCCTCTCGCCGGTCCCCTCCACGGTCACCGCCGATCACCCCTTGCGCTACGCGCCCATCGCCGCCGCCGACCGCCTCGATCAGGTCCTGTACGAGATCAACCTCGTCGAGGACGGCCGTCGCCTCGACCCGTGATGCTCCCCCCTTCCCGGACCGGTGGTGACCGGCGACGGACGGCGCGGCCTCAGCCGACCAGCTCGCGTCGAGGGGTGGCGGGCCGACTGCTGGGGCTGCTCGTCGTCGTGGCCCTGGTGGCTGGCGCGTGCCTCGACGACCTCGCCGCGCGTGCCGGGCTGACCTTCGGGCTGTTCATCCAGGGCGGCACCGAGCTGGAGCGCTCGCTGGTGCTCGAGCACGCCGATGCCACCACCAACCACGGGCTGTCGTGGTCGGTGATCCAACCGGCACCCGACCAGTGGAACTTCGGCCCGGCCGATGCCACCTACGACTGGGCGGTGGCCAACGATCTGCACCAGACCGGCTTCCACTTCGCCTGGGACCAGCAGGCCCTCGACGATCTGGCCCCGTGGGTGCTCGCCGTCACCGACCCCGACGAGCTGCGGGCCGTGCTGGCCGACCGGGCCGCCAGGATCTTCGACCGATATCCGCAGCTCGATCGCATCGACATCATCAACGAGCCCTTCCAGATCCTCGGTGGCTCGCTGTACGTCAACCACTTCCATCAGGTCCTGGGCCCCGACTACATCGCCGAGCTGTTCGCCATCGTCGATGCGCATGCGCCGGCCACCACCGAGCTGATCGTCAACGAGAACTTCATCGAGTACAGCCAGCCCAAGGCCGACGCGCTGGTGGCGCTCGTCGCCGATCTGGTCGGTCGGGGGGTGGCCATCGACGGTGTGGGACTCCAGTCGCACTTCCTGTTCGGCGAGCCCGACTGGGCCCGGTACGAACAGGTGATGCGCGACATCGGCGCGCTGGGGTTGCCGGTGCACATCACCGAGCTCGACGTCCCGGTGGCGCCCACCCTGCCCAACCGGCTGACCGTGCAGCGCAGCCGCTACCGGCGGGCGGTGCAGATCTGCCTCGACGTCCCCGCCTGTCGGTCGCTCACGGTGTGGGGCGTCGACGACGGGCACACGTGGATCGACGGCCTGTTCGGTCCGGGCTACGACCCACTGCTGTTCGATGCCGCCGGGCGGCCGAAGCCGGCCTGGGGCGGCGTTGTCGAGGCGCTGTTGGCCGCCCAACCGACCTGACCCGGCACGCGGGACCTGTCCCGCCCCGACCCGCGGGCGCGGCCCCCTTCTCCGTGCCGGTACCTCCGTACCGATCCGGCCGTCTCACACGGCGCGCGTGGTGGTACCACACGACCCGTTCACCGCCAGGGCAGAGGGAGGTCGGCCTGGGGTGCCCCTAGGGGGATTTGGGGGGTTTCCCCAGCAGACGTGAGCGCTCGGGTCCGCCTCAATGGACCCATGAGCACCACCACCCCTCAGCCCGCCCTCGCCGATCTGGCCGCCGCGGCCAAGACCGACCGGAACCGCGCCGTCGATGCCTACCGGGCCCTGGCCATGGTCGCCGTCGCCATCGGTCACTGGTCGGCCATCGCCGTGTCCACCGACGCCAACGGTGACATCACCGCCGGCAACGCCCTCGGGGACGACCCGTCGCTGTCGTGGATGACCTGGGTGTTCCAGGTGATGCCCCTGTTCTTCGTGGTGGGAGGCTTCGCCTCGGCCATGTCGCTCGACGCCCACGTGCGCAGCGGGTCGGGCCGGCCGCAGGACTGGATCGCCGGTCGCCTGCGGCGGATGCTGGCCCCGACGGTGATCCTCGCCGGGACCTGGGCCGTCCTGTTGCTGGGCGGACTGGCCACCGGCACCCACGGCCTGATCGGCCTCGGCGCGGTGGCGGCGGCCATACCGCTGTGGTTCCTCGCCAACTACACCATCGACACCGCTTTCGCTCCCTATCTGTTGCCCCGGTTCCGCTCGCGGCCCGGCCTGGTGGCCGCCGGCCTGCTCTGCGTGTTCGCCGCGGTGGAGACCCTGCACCTGGCCGGTGTGCCGGTGATCGGCCACGTCAACTGGGTGATCGGGTGGCTGCTGTTCCAGGTGGCCGGCTTCGCCTGGCGCGACGGGCTGTTGCCCACGGGACGACGTCTGGCGGCGGTGGCCGGGCTGCTGTGGTGCGTGGCCCTGGCCGCCGTCGCCTTCGGCCCGTGGCCGGTGGCCATGGTGCACTTCCCCGGGCTGGCCCACTCGCCCACCCATCCGCCCTCGCTGTCGCTGGTGTTGTTCGGGGCGGCCTACAGCGCCACCGCCCTGGTGTTCGCTCCCGCCGTGAGTCGCTGGCTGGCCGCCCACGCCCGGGCCTGGGCCGTGGTGGTCGCCGCCAACACGGTGTCCATGTCGGTCTATCTCTGGCACATGACGGCCGCGATCGGCGCGGGGTTGCTGTTCTGGGCCATGGGCTGGCTGCCGACCGCTCCGGTGGGCACTGCCGCCTGGTGGCTCCAGAAGGCGCCGCTGATGCTGGTGGCCCTGGTGGTGCTGATCGGGACGGTCGCCGCCGTGGCCCGCCACGAGCAGCGAGCCCTCCTCGCCGCCCCGATTCCGTGGCACGGCGGCCCGTTGTCGATGCTGCTCACCGCGGTGGGTGTGTCCACCGCCATCAAGCTCTGGTCGACCAGCTCACCCGGCCTCGTCGCCGTCGGCATCGTGTCGCTGCTCGTGATCTGGCGAGCGGCCCTGCGACCCACGTTCTCTCGCACCATCGACTCCGAGGAGCAGTCATGATGACCCTCTCATCCAACGAATCGGCCCGCTGGGGCGCCCGGTGGTTGGCCGGTATCGGCACGGCCCTGCTCGCGGTGGCCGCCGTCAGCCTGGCGAGCGCTCGGTGGGAGCAGTTCGGGCCCGGTGCCCGACTGGGGATCCTCCTCGGCGCTTCGGCCGTGGCGTTCGCGACCACTCAACTGCTGCGTCGGG
The DNA here is from genome assembly GCA_029858875.1 of Acidimicrobiia bacterium. GTDB lineage: Bacteria > Actinomycetota > Acidimicrobiia > Acidimicrobiales > SHLQ01 > JAOUEE01. Next base: position 3,111 of record JAOUEE010000032.1, on the reverse strand, counting down.
TGGCGCCGGAGACCACCCGAGCGCTCGATGCGCTGGTGGCCACCCTCGTTCCCGTCGACGTCGCCGCGTTGGTGATCGTCAGTGGCGGCACGTGGCGACCGGCGCTGCTGGCGGGCGGTGCGGCGTCCATGATCTCCAGCGAGACCCTGCGTCGTCGCGACCCCACCTTCATCGCGGAGCTGGGGACGGCGATCGGCGGGGTGGTCATGATGTGTGGGTTTGCCGCCCTGTACGAGCTGTCGGCGCCCGTGCTGGTCGCCGGGCTCGGCCTGGTGACCGTCCTCGTCGCACCGGTCGGCCGCGAACGGTGGGTCCCGATCATCTGGGCGGCGTCGGCCGGCCTGACCCCTGCCTCGCGGGTACTCGACGATGCGGTCTTCACGGGCATGGGGACCATGCGCGATCTGGGTCTGCTCGACGCCGCCCAGAGGTGGGAGACCCTCACCGCCGGAGCGCTCGCCACGGTGGCGCTCGTGTTGGCGGCGGTCCTGCGGCGGCGGGTGGTGGTCGCCTTGTTGGCCGTCGCCACCGCAGCGGCCACCGGCATCCAGGTCTGGGGAGAGCTCGACCCGCCGGCGACGGTGGCCCTGGTCGCGGTGGCGATCGTGCTCGGGGCCATCGAAATCGCGCTGGCCGTGCCGGCTGTGCAGCGGGTGGACCGTGCCATCACCAAGGCCATCGCCGACCTCAACGCGGTGGCCAATGGCATGCTCACGCTGGTGGTCGCCGCCGCGGCCTGGGTGTACCTGACCGAGGGTGATGCCCCTGGCGCACAGCTCCAGTACACCGCGGCGGTGGTGGCTCTGGTGTGGTTGATCGGTGACCTGCGGCGGGCGGCCGAGCTGGGCCAGCGGGGACTGGACCGCTACCTGGTCGGCGGCAACTGGGAACCGGCGTTGCCCGGCTTCGTGGTCGCGGCTGCGTCGGCGGCCTACCTGGGCACCGACGAGCACCTCGTGTTGGGTGTGGCGCTGGCCGTCCTGGGTGGCCTGGCCATCACCACGTTGCGCCCCGGTCGTTTGGTGACGGCGACCGTCGCGTTCACCGCAGCGCCGTTCCTCACCGGTCGCGAGCCCGTCGTGACCCTGATCGTGGCGGTCGTCGCCACCTGGGGCGTCGCCTACGCGGCGACGCGGCTGGCCGGTCGGAACGATCGCACGCTGGCCGGGTTCGTGGGCAGCATCGCCGTGGTGACCGTGATCCCCGGTGGGGTGGCCGCGTCGTCCTGGCGGCTGGGGTGGGGCGGGTTGTTCGGGCTCGTGCTGCTGTGGGCCGTCGCCCGGTCGGCCGATGCCCGCGTCCCGGTGTTGGGCCGGACCTATCGGTTGGCCGGCCAGTTGGGGTTGGCCGTCCTCGCTCTGGACGACCTCGCCCTGGCCGCGCTGGCAGCTGCGGTGGTGGCGGTGATCCACGAGCTCGAGTTCCGCGAGCGCGGTGAGGCGTACCACCGGCTGCTCGCGGCGAGCAGCGCCATGCTCGCCTGGTGGTTCGCGCTGGGTGCCGCCGAGGTCGAATTGGTGGATCTGTACGTGCTGCCGCCGCTGTGGCTGTTGTCGGCCGGGATGATCCGCATCGGCCTCGACCGATCGGCCGCGGTGCTGGTGGCTGCGCCTCTCACGATGTTCGTCACCGTCACGGGCCGGATCGACGACGGGCGGGCGGTGCACACCGTGCTGCTGGGTGCCGTGGCCCTCGCCGTCGCCGGTTGGGCGGCGCTGCGGGGCGAACGCGCCCTGCTCGTGATCGGCGGTTCGGTCGCCGTGGCCGTCGCCGCCTACGAGGGTCTCGCCCAGTCGGTTGGCGTCGAGACCTGGGGCTGGCTGGTGATCGGTGGCACGGCGGCGATCACCGCGGCCGGCCTGCTCGAGGTCAGGGCGCCGAGCGGCGGCATGGTCGAGGATGGCACCGCCGGCGATGACGCTTTCGTATCCTGACTGCAGTGGCGTCTCCCCTGGCAACCCTCGACAAGGGCATGGCCCGAGGGCTGGTCGCCTTCCGGTGGCTGACCCTGGGCTGGGCGTGGGTGGGTCTGGTGGTGGAGCGGTCGCACCTGACCCGGGCATGGCTGGGCATCGGCCTGCTGGTGGCGGCCACGGCGGTGACGGCCATCATCACCGCGTCGGTCGCGCGTGGGCAGACCGTCGAGAGCCAGCTCCGGCTCAGCCTGGTCGAGGTGTCGGTGGCCGCCGCGCTGTTGCTGCTGGAACCGCTGGTCTTTGACGCCGGGCGCCATCAATCGCTGGCGTGGGCCTGGCCCGCGGCCGGCATCATCGCCGTGGCCATCGCCGCGCGCATGTGGTGGGGCATCGCCACTGCAGTGGCGCTGTCGGCGGCCAGTTGGGTGGGTGAGTCGCTGCTGCGCGACGAGTTCGTGTGGTCGGGCGCCACCGCGTCCAAGACCGCTCTGTTCTTGTTGGCGGCCATCTCGGCGGCCATGGTGGCCAAGGTGCTGCGGGAGGCCGAACAGGAGATCTCGACGGCCAGGGCCCGGGCCGAGGTGGCCCGGGTGTTGCACGACGGAGTGCTGCAGACCCTTGCCGTCGTGCAACGCCGCAGCACCGACGACGAGCTGCGGGCCCTGGCCCGTGAACAGGAGCGCGACCTGCGGGCCTTCCTCTACGAGCAGCCCCGCCCGGCCGAGAGTCTGGCCGTGGCGCTGCGAACCACCATCGACACGGTGGCCCGCCGCCACGGGGTGGAGGTGGCCGCGGTGTTGGCCGACGATCTGCCCGACCTCCCATCCGAGGTGGCCGAGGCGGTCGCGGGCGCCATGGGTGAGGCCTTGACCAACGCGGCCAAGCACAGCGGAGCCGACCGCATCTCGGTCTTCGCCGAGCCCGGGGAAGCCGGGGGCGTGTACTGCTCGGTGCGCGACAACGGTGCTGGATTCGAACGGGCCTCGACCGACATGGGGAGAGGGCTCGAGCATTCGATCGAGCAGCGCATGGCCGAGGTGGGCGGACGGGCCGACGTGGCCAGCGCTCCCGGGCGGGGAACCGAGGTGCAGCTGTGGACGAGGTGAGTGCCGGCGAGCACCGGCCACGGGTGATCGTGGCCGACGATCATCCGATCTGGATCTCGGGCCTGCGGGCCGATCTGGGCGAGCAGTTC
>JAOUEE010000290.1 GCA_029858875.1 Acidimicrobiia bacterium | reverse complement strand
TCGACGGTGCCCCGATCTGGAGGCCCCGATGGTCGGCGAGTTCTCGGCGGTGGTCGACCGGATCCTGCTCGGACCCAGCATCGTCGAGCGCACCGTGCGCCGGGCCATCGGACACCACGGCGAGATCGTCACCCAGGGGCGGGTCAGCGCCTGTCGCGCCCATCACGAGGGCTATGAGCTGGACCTGGAGCTGGGTATGCCGTGGGGCTCCTACACCATTGCCTCCCGCGGCCGGGTCGAGGTCCATGACGAGCGGCGGGTGATGGTCTCGGGACGCACCGTGGTGCATCCGCGCGACGTCGGCGTCCCCATTCCCCGGGTGATTCCGGTCCCGACCACCATCGCCGCCTGGGATCTGATGCTCACCGCCCTTTGATGCCCACCCGGGCCGAAAGGATGACTCCCCGATGACCTTCGACGGAGACCGCCGCTACCCGGCCGAGCCGGCCGCCGTGTTCGACCTGTTCTGCCAACCCGACGTGATCACGGCCCGCTACGCGAGCCAGGGCGACCGTGACATCGAGATCCTGTCGTGTGGACCCGACGGCGACGACTTCGTCATCGAGACCAGACGAACGGTCGAGATCAATCTGCCGGGCTTCGCCAAGAAGGTCCTGGCCCCGACCAACACCATGCTCCAGACCGATCGCTGGGGTCCGGCCGAGCGGGACGGGAGCCGGGCCGGCACCTTCGCGGTGGAGGTCCGCGGCGCACCGGTGTCGACATCGGGATCGATGAGCATCGCGCCGGACGGCGACGGCACCCGCCACCAGGTGAGCGGAACCATCGAGGTGAAGGTAGCGCTGGTCGGTGGGCGCATCGCCAAGTGGTCCGAGGGCACAGCGCGTGACACGCTCGCCGCCGAGTTCGACTTCCACCAGGCGCGACTGGCGGCCGAGTGACCGCCGACCTCGACCGTGCGGCCCGACGCCTGGGCGCGTCGGCCAACGTGGCCCACGGCTTCGTCTACTTCGCCCCCGAGGCGGCAACTGCCTACGGCGCCATCGGCCTGCTCGACCACCAGCAGTACTTCGCCAGCCGGGCCGCTCCTCTGGGCGCCGCCAGCGCGGCCACCGTGGAGGCCACCTTCTTCAACTTCGCTCCCCACCGGGTGCAGGCCGCCATCCCCTCGGCCTGGGAGGTGACCACTCCGGCCGCGGCACAGCAGGCCCGCCTCGATGGCGTGGACGCGGTTTTCGCCCGCATCGGGGGCATCGGGCTGTCCCCGGCCGAGACCGACGAGGCCACCAACCTGCTGCGCCACATGATCGACGGCGTCGACTTCTCGGGGAAGCCCCTGGCCGCCGGCAACCGCGACGTCGACCTTCCCGCCGACCCTCATCTCTCGTTGTGGCAACTGGCCACGGTGATCCGCGAGTGGCGGGGCGACGCCCACAACGCGGTGCTCACCGCCACACCGGTCGGCGCGGTCGAGGCGCTGGTGCTGCACGCGGCCACGGGTAAGGTTCCGATGGCCGCCCTGCGCGACACGCGCGGCTGGGACGAGGTCGTTTGGGCGGCGGCCGTCGCCTCGCTGCACCGACAGGGGCTGACCGAGCCCGATGGATCGTTCACCGAGACTGGACGGGCCTTTCGGGCCGACATCGAGACCCGCACCGACCGGGCCTGCCGGCCACTGGTCGAGGCCGTCGGCGCCGACGGCAGCGCCCGCCTCACCGAACTGCTGGCCCAGGTGGGCGAAGCCTTCAGCGCCGCCGGTCTCTACGCCCTGTTCACCCGCTGACGCCGCCGCGACGGTTCCGCGTCCTCGCCGATCTGTCGTGCCTCCGGGCGCAGTTGGTCGCTCGGCACGACCGGTTCGGGGAACGCCGGTCTAGACGGGTTCGAGCTCCACGCCGAAGCGGTCCACGTAGAACTGCAGAGCCCGGCGTCGTTCGGCCCGATCGACGCCGAAGTCGCCGAGGTCGTAGCGAACCGAGCCGTACTTGCCCCGTGGGTGCTCGACCATGAACGCCTCCATGTGCGACCGCACGTCCGGCGTGAAGGACTGGTCGGCCAGGGCGTAGATGCGCTCGACCATGGCGATGTCGTCGGCCATGAACTCGTGGAAACGCACGTCCATTGACTGATCGGCCGGCACCAGCTCACGCTGCTCGACCGCGTGGCGGAACATCAGCTCGACCCGATCGATCCAGTAGCGGCCCACGTCGGCCACCGCCGACGCGGACCGGCTGGTGCGGGCGGTGTAGGTGAGCATCGTGGCCATGGACTGGGTCACGGCCACGGGATCACGATGCGTGCACACCACGATGGCATCGGGGAACACCCGCAGGAGGGGCCCGATCTGCTCGACGTGCTGTGGGCTCTTCAGCACCCACCGACGGCCGTCGTCACCGGTCTGGTGGGCCAGGACCTTGAGGGTGGTGCAGAGAAAGGCGTAGTAGGGGGTCTGATCGGTGGCCAGGTAATGGTCCCGCCAGGTCGGCATCGGGGCCATCGTCTCGAAGAGCATGGTGCTGAACGACGCGGCCAGCAGCTGGATCTCCTCGTGCACGTGTTCGGGATACATGTCGTGCATCCGCTTGAAGTGCGGCAACACGGAGTTGAGCCCCGCCAGCGCGTCGGCGCAGCGGGTGTAGCGAGGATCGACGTCGTGGATTCGGTCCTGCTCGTCGAGCGGGGGGACCGGCTCCAGGCTCTCCCAGTACGGCAGCGAACGCAGAGTGGGGTCGGCCGAGATGAGGTTGTGGAGGTGGGTGGTGCCGGTCCGTCCCTGGCCGGCGATCACGATGGGGCGTTCGATCTCGATGTCGAGCACCGCGGGGTGGCGGGTCACGTAGTCGGTGATCAACAGCTTGTTCTTGGCGTGTTGGACCAATGACGCCCACTGACTGACCACTCCCAGCGGACTGAGCTTCGCTTCGGTGGCCAGCGCCGAGAGCAGTACCCTCATCGGCTCGACGTGGAGGTCGTCACCGAAGTCCTCCAGGCCGGTCTCGGCACGAGCCGCAGCGACGAGAGCCTCCGGGGTGAGCTCGATGGCATCGGCCATCGGCGCCACCAGCTCCATGGCCTCGATGAGCTCGGCGGGCAGTCGGGGCTCGATCAGGTCGTCGATGCGCACAGCAGGCGGACGCTCGGGCATGGTGCCCAGTATCGTCCATGTCGGGCCCACCGGACCCCGCCATGTCGGGCTGTCAGCTCATCCGTTCCGCTACACCTCGGGCATCAGGGCGCCGATAACCCCGCCATGTTCTCTTCGACGCGTCATCGCCGGACCCTCGTGGCCCTCCTGGCCCTGGCCGTGCTGTCGGCCGGGTTGTTGATCGACCAGCCGTCCGTCGGCGCCGAGGTGACCTCCGTCACGGTGGCGCCCACCCAGGTGGCCGAGGCCGACGACTTCGCCACCACCGCCTTCGCCGATCCGTGGGACTTCAGCCAGAGCACCGACATCGAACTGTTCAACGGGCTGGGTCACAACAAGATGTCCAACGTCAACATCACCAACGGCCGCTTCATCGGCACCACCCAGCCCTATGGCTCGGTGATGTTGATGCGCAGCTGGGACCCGGGTGCCATCCCCTGGGGCCGGGACGGCGCCCTGCACCCGATCAAGGCGTCGCAGTACTCACACATCGCCTTCCGCATGAAGACGACCCTCGCCTCGCCGGCCGGTGGCGGACAGGTGAACTGGTACGACTGCGGTCAGACCAAGAGCGAGTGCCGCGGGGCGGCCCGCTTCACCGCGCAGCCGGGGTGGCACACCTACATCGTGCCGCTCGTCAACGATCCGACCTGGAACTACCCCCGTGCCTGGTCGGGCGCCATCCACGGCATCCAGCTGGCGCCCAGTTCGGTGACGACGACGGTGCAGCTCGACTGGGTGCGACTGTTCACGCCAGGCCAGGACCCCACGGTGTCGGTCACCGACACCACTCCCGGAACCCCACCCCTCGTGTACTGGGACCGCGACAAGAAGCACGCCAACAACACGCCGGACAACCCCAACTGGGGCCTGGTCGGCACCGCCTCCGGCGGCGAGATCGACTTCCCGGCCTCGGCCTATCCGCCCGGCAGCTACTACTTCTACGCCGACGACGGCAGCAATCCCAGCACCCACTCCAGCCGCCTGACCATCGACAAGCGGCCCCGTCCCGTGATCATCAGCCCCGACGTCCAGGGAGGCCGGGACTACGCCCAGGTGGTGCGCAACAACCAATGGGACTTCACCCACGCGTCCGACGTGGCCGGCTACAACAACGCCAGCGGCACGGTGAGCGGCGGCCTGCTCGTCGGCTCGAACCAGCCACCCAACCGGGCCGACAATCAGGTGTTCCTGCCCGTGCCGGCACGCATCAACGGCAGTCAGTTCCACCGGGCCACCGTCCGCGTCTTCTACGCCGGCGGATTCTCCCTGTCCGGTGCCCCGGGCGGCGGCATGAACGCCCGATTCGTGTGGGGTCTCGGGCCCGGCCAGTTCAGGGTCTCGGACGACCTCGTCGTGCGACCCGGCTGGAACGAGATCACCATCGACCTGGCCGACCTGCGGCCAACCGACATCGAAGGCGGCCACGCCCCCAGCTGGACCGGCAACAACCTCGACCTGTTCCGCTTCGACCCCCACGAGGACGCCGGCACCCGGCAGTTCAAGATCGATCACATCCAGCTCAAGGAAGACGATCGGGGCGTCGGCAGCTTCGACATCCGCTTCAAGGACATGGGCTTCCAGCCCGGCACGGTGGCCCGCCTGTACGCC
>JAOUEE010000031.1 GCA_029858875.1 Acidimicrobiia bacterium | reverse complement strand
GGGTTGTTGTCCTGGTTGACCTCCACGTTGGCGTACACCGTGGTGGTGTAGGGCGGGAAGGTGAGGGTGCCCGAGGCCGCCGTGAAGTCGTTCGTGGACAAAGCGATCAACCCGGGGCTGCCGGTGTAGTCGAACGTGGCCCAGTCGATGGTCACCGGGTAGGGGCTGGGGCCCGACAGCGTGAACGGGACGGCCGCCGTCTGGGTGCCGCCACCAGAGCCCTCGTCGAGGAGCACCGATCCGGGGACGACCACCGGGTTGGGGTTGAAGGCGAATTCGTACATCTTGCCGTCGTTCTCGTTGGGATCGGAGTTGTTGTCGACCCCACGGTCGACCACGTACAGGCTGAAGCCCATCCCCGAACTGGACGGGCCTCGGGCCAGGCCGGCCGCCACATCGGGGTTGGCACTGTCGATCTCGAGGGTCTCGAGGTGCGTGCCGGTCGAGGTGAGCTCGTAGATCGAGTCGGACTTGTGATCGAGCACCATCACCCGATTGCGGGTCGGGTCGAACTCGATGCCCTCGGGGTCGCGTGCACCGAGCACCTCGGTGTCGAACTGGGTGACCGTGTCGTCGCCTCCGGCGACGGGCATGCCGTCGAACCCGTTGCTGTTGGGCTGGACCCGGTAGACCTCCTTGTTCACGCCATCGACCACGAAGAGGGCTCCGCTGTTCTTGTCGAAGGCCACGCCCTCGGGGTCGTTGCTGTTGAAGTCCTTGGTGTCGAAGCTGTCGACGATGTCGTCGTTGGTGCCGAAGATGGTGTCGGTGCCCGGCTGCACCATGAAGATCTCGTCGTCGACGTCGTCGGAGATGTAGAGGGTGTTGGTGGCCGGGTTGTGGCTCAGTCCGGTGGGTTCGTCCGAGTAGTTCAGCGTGTTGCCGGTGGCCAGCAGCGAGCTGGCGTCGGTCGGGATCTCGAACAGGTTCACGCCCTGGTACAGCGGCGTCTCGTTGACCTCGCTGTCGCTGACCAGCAGCGAGCCGCGGTTGCTCAGGAACGTGACGCCCGCCGAGTCGGGGCTCGGCGGGTTGAGCGTGGACAGCACCCGTGTGTGGGTCACCTGGAGGGGCACCGGAGAAGCCACGGTCTCGGCCGCGTTGGCGCCGGCCGCGTCGATCAGCGACAGCTCGGTGAGCTGCGCCGAGGCCGAAGCGCCCGCCGGCTCGAGCACGTACAGGCTGTTCTCGGAGGCAGGGTCGGTGTTGTCGGCGCTGGCGCCGACCGTCATCGAGGCAGCCCGGTCGCTGATGAGTCCGGTGAGGTCGACCTGGCCCAGCTCGGCCAGGTCCTGGTCGCGGATCGACAACCGGGGGGCCGACGAATCGAGCAGGTACACCTGGGCGCCCGATGCATCGGCGGCGATGGCATCGGCGTGGCCCACATCGACCGTGTCGCCGGTGACACCAGCAGTGTCGACGGCGGTCACCGACCGGCCGTCGTCGTGGAGCACCAGCAATCCGCCGGCGCCGTCGGGCGCAGCATCGACAACCGCGGTGAGGCCGGTGGCCACGTCGGCATCGGTTCCCGCGGTGACGGTGCCGTCGGCGGTGAGGCCCACCGTTCCGTCTCCGTTGCTGGCCACAGCCGCCACCGAGTCGGTGACGCCGTTCGGTCCGACGAGATCGCCCCACGGTGTGATCTCGATGAGGGTGGCCCCGTTGTCGCTCACTTCAGCCACGGTGAGGGCGCCGTCGTCGAACGACACCCCCCGGACCGGCCCGGCGATGAGATCGCCCAGTTCGATCACGGAGGCCACATCGGCCGCAGCCGGTGGCGGCGCGGCCGCCGGGCCGGCTCCGGTGGCTGCCAACGTGGGCACCGTCAGGGCACCAACCATCAGCATGGAGATGACCGGCGCCACCACGCCCCGCCTGCGGGTGCCACGCTTCGGTGGGTGCCCCGCCATTTCGTTCGACCGCATTCCGCGCTCCCTGATCTTTCTCTGCCACCGTCGCCGGTGTCGACACACAGTGTGTGCTCGGAGAGTAGAGCTAGACATGGAAAACAGCCAGTCGGGTACAGAAGGCGTCAAACACCTCGAAACGCTCCGATCAGGGCCGAATGCGCCCCTCATGGTATGGTGGAAGGTCGCGAGGACGTCGGTCCTGGGATGACGCCACAGCGACGTTCTCGGTTCGGGCGTCGGCGTCGTCGACCGACCGGTCGGCGAAGCTTCACCCCGGATGGCCGGGACCCAGGAGACACGATGGACCAACCGGGTGGCGACGAAGGCGCCGTGCGTGACCACCCGAGATCCACCCGGCCCGGCCTCAACTGGACAGCCTCGCTCAACGCCGGCGCATCTGCCCTCGACTACGTGGCCCGGGCGGTGGTCGAGTTCGTGGTCAACCCCATCCTCGTCGCCGGGCTGGGATCGTTCCTGTACGGAGCATGGCGCACGCTGTGGCGCATGACCGGTTACCTCTGGGCGGCCAGCGGGCGGTCGGGTCAAGCCCTCCAGATCGCGGTGGCTCGCCGGCAGCGAGACGACGACGACCATCTCAAGCAGCGGCTCGTCGGCGCCGCCGTCGCCGTGTGGTTCGCGTTCCTGCCCCTGTTGTTGATCATCGGTGCGGTGGGGGTGTGGTTCGTGCCCGAGCTGATCGACACACCCGCGCGCTACGTCACGGCGGTTCGGTGGACGGCGGCCCTGCTCTGGTTGGACTCGGTCGCGCTGTCGTTGTTCACCCTGCCCAAGTCGGTGTTGCAGGGCGAGAACCTGGGCTTCAAGCGCATGGGGCTCACCACTGCGCTGGTCATCGGTGGTGGCGTGGGGACCGCCGTGGCCGTGGAGATGGGAGCCGGCATCGTCGGGGTCGCCGTCGTGAACCTGGCCAACACCGTGCTCACCGGCGCATTGTTCCTGCGCGTCGTCAAGCAGCACGTTCCCTGGTTCGGGTTCGCCCGCCCGCATCGCGCCGAGTTCCGTTCCTTCCTGGGGGTCAGCGCGTGGTTCACCGGGTGGAAGTTCGTCAACCAGTTGTTGCTGGCCGGCGACGTGGCCATCCTGGCCATCGCCGGCTCGGTCACGCTGGTCACGGACTACACCCTCACCAAGTTCGCCCCCGAGGCCACCCTGCCGCTGCTGTCGCTGGCCGTCCAGGGCGTGATGCCGGGCCTGGGCGGCATTCTCGGCGCCGACGAGCACGAGCGGTCGCGCCGGCTGCGAGGGGAGATCATCGCCGGAGTGTGGCTGCTGGCCACGGCCGCCGCCGTCGGGGTGCTGGTGTTGAATCGATCGTTCGTCGACCTGTGGGTCGGCGGGCGGTACTTCGCCGGCGATGTGGCCAACCTGTTGATCGTGCTGTCCTTCTTGCAGCTCGCCGTCATTCGGACCGACGCCGCGGTGATCGACCTCACCATGCGCATCGAGCGCAAGGTCCTGGTCGGCGCTCTGTCGGTCGGGTTGACCATCGTGTTCGGTGTCGTGGCGCTGCGCACCCTCGATCTGGGAATCGCCGGGCTGGTCGGAGCCCTGATCCTCGGTCGCAGCGTGCTCACCTTCATGTATCCCCGGATGGTCGGCGCCGCCGTCGGCGTGTCGATGGCCAGTCAGATCCGGGCTGCCGTCCGGCCGGTGCTGGCCGCAGCCGTCCTCATCGGGACGGCCTACGGTGTCGGAACTCGCATCGAGATCAGTTCGTGGTTGGTCCTGGTGCCGGCCGGTGTGGTGGTCGGTGCGCTGGCGGTGCCCGTCGCCGCCGTGCTCGGGCTCACCGCGGGCCAGCGTGGCGCACTGATCAGCCGAATCGACAAGGCCCGCCGCCGTGTCTGATCGGACGGCACTCGAAGTGGCCGGCACGGCTCCCGTCGACACCACCCCGCTGACGCTGCTCCAGCGATGCTTCGTCGGTGCCACCGTGTTGGCTCCCGTCGATCTGGCCGTGGCCGGCAGCTTCACGGTGTACGACGTGCTGGTGGTGGGACTGCTCGGCGGGATACTGCTCGAACGGCGTCCGATGATCTGGATGCCGCGCCGGTTCCTCGCCCCTGTCCTGGTGCTGTTGATGGCCTCCTTCGTCAGCCTCACCCGATCCACAGAGGTGATCGAGGGACTCACCCAGACCGCCCAGTTCGTGTTCATCTTCGCCGTGGTTGCGCCGGTGACCATGACGCTCGTCACCACCAAGAGGGTGCTGTTGGCGACCGTCGGAGCATTCGTGCTCGGCGCCACCATCGTCATCCTCGTCGCCCGCGTCCAGAACGTTGCCGGCGGCAACGACCGAATCGTGACGGCGTTCAACTCCAACCCCAACCCGCTCGGCTACGCCGCGGCCTACGCCATACCCTTCGTACTGTTCGGATTGTGGACGCTGTCCCGTCGCCGTCGACCGATCGTGTTCGCCGTGGCCTTCGCCACCGCGGTCTACGTCGCGCTCTGGGCCGTCACCGCATCGGGATCGCGTGGCGCCGCTCTCGGCCTGGTCGCGGCTGTGGTGGTGTATTGGCTGTTCTCCGACGGGTTGGAGCTGTCGCCCACGACCCTGCGCCGAGCGGCGGTGCTTGGTGTCGGGATCGGCCTGGTCGTCATCGCCCTGTCGACGTGGGCCATCCTGCCCGGCACGCTCAACGAGCGGGTGGCGGCCACGGCGTCCGGCGAGTCCACGTTGATCGACGATCGGGCCCGGCTGGCCAATGCCGCCGTGTTGGCCTACGAGGAGTCACCGCTCATCGGGACGGGGCTCGACAACTTTCGGTACGTGGCCCGCCAGTACGATGAGCTCTCCACCGAGCAGGCACCCCACAACGTGTTGCTGCAGTTCCTCGCACAAACCGGGGTGTTCGGCATGCTCGCATTCGTTGTGCTCATCGGGATCTGGTACCACTACCTCGTGCGGGCCCATCGGGGTTGCCGTGATCCGCGCTGGAGGCGCGTGATCTGGATGTTCGTGGCGAGTTTGAGCGCGCTGATGGTGATCTTGATGACAACTCCCAACATGGTCCACCGCCACTATTGGCTGGTGTTCATCCTCGGCCTCCCTGCCGCACAGTTCGGCCTTCGCGAGGCTGACAGCCCCGAGGTGCAGCCGTGAGCGCGTCGCCCCCGAACCGCACGGTCCTGCACGTGATCCTCAAGATCCAGCCCACCAACGGTCAGTACAACGAGCACTGCCTGCCGTTCCTCGACGGCCGGATCGAAGACCCGCGTCGACTGGTGGTCTGCTCGTTCCTGCCGCCCGACCTCGACGTGCACCCCGACCTCGAGCTGTTCGCCGGCGACGGCACGTTCCGCGGCGGGATGCGGGCCCTCGACCAGGCGCTGCGCCTCGAACCCGATGTCGTGCACGTGCACGCGCCCCAGACCGGTGTCCTCGTGATCGCCGCCGCGCTCCGGCGGCGCTGCGGCCTGGCCAACGCGGTCTACACCATCCAGAACTCCTACCAGAACTACCGGCTGCGCAACCGGCTGCTCATGATCCCGGTGTTCGCGGCGTACCCGCGACTCGTCTTCTGTAGCGAGGCGGCCCGGGCGAGCATGAGCAAGCTGCTGCGCCGACTGGCCCGTGACAAGAGCACGGTCATCCCCAACGCGGTCGATGTCGAAGGCCTCGAAGCGGTGGTCGACGCGGTGCCGGCGCGGTCCGCCGACGGCTTCGAGGTCGTCTCCGTCGGGCGACTGATCGACATCAAGGCGCCGCTCGACATCGTGCAGGCGGTGGCCGACGTCGCCGAACCCGCCGTCCGGCTCACCTTCGTGGGCGACGGGCCACTCCGACCGGCGATCGAAGCCGAGGCGCAGCGGCTCGGCCTGGCCGATCGGGTCACGGTCACCGGAATGGTGAGTCGACCCGACGTCTACCGGCACGTGGCCCAGGCCGATCTGTTCGTTTCGGCTTCTCACGGCGAAGGGCTGCCCGTGGCCGTGCTCGAGTCGATGCTGTGCGGGCCTCCTGGCGTGATCACCCGCATCCCTCCCCATGAAGAACTGGTCGACGGCCTCGACGATGCGGTACTCGTGCCTGTCGGGGATGTCCCGGCGCTGGCCGCCGCCATCTCCGAGGCCGTGGCCGTCGGACCCGCCGAGCGGGCCAACCGGGCCGCGGCCGGGCGGGCCCATGTCGAATCCCGGTACGGCCTGGGGGCCATGCACCAGGCCTATGGGCCGGTCTATCGGGCGGCGGCGGCCGAGAAGGGCGCCGGCATCGGACCGTCGGAGGTGGCCTCGTGAACGAGAACCTGGAGATGCGCACGTTGTGGCAGGCGGTCGAGCGGCGTCTGGTGCTGGTCGTCACCATCGTCGTCCTCAGCGCGGTTGCCGGGTACGCGTACGTCGCCTCGGCCGATCGGACGTACGAGGCCACCAGCGCCCTGCTCATCGCCAGCGAACCGGACGTGGACAGCCTCGATGCCGACCGGGCCCTGGCCGCGCAGCGCCTGGCCCTCACGCTCAGCGAACTGGTCAAGCGTCAGCCGGTGCTGGATCCGGTGGCCTTCGACCTGTCGCTCGACGAGACGTGGCAGCAATTGCGCAACCGGGTCGCGGTGACGCTCATTCCCGAGACCCAGGTCCTACGCATCAGCGCCACCGCCGGCTCGCCGGAAGCGGCCGAACAGCTGGTGGCAGCCATCACCGACAGTTTCATCGTGTACAGCGAGCAGGTGCTGCCCAGCCAGCAGGTCGTCATCGATCCCGCCACGGCCACGGCCGCGCCGGTCTCGCCCAGTGCGCCCATCACCGTCCTGGCCGCGACGCTGGGCGGTGTCGTGCTGGCGTTCGCCGTGGCCCAGATCCTCGAGTGGCGGTCCACCAGATTCGATCGGCGCGTCGACGGTGTCGAGGTGATCTGGGTCGGGTCTCCCAGGGGGCTGCGCCCCGGTCGGCGGCGGGTCTCGGACACGCAGGCCAGCGCCGAGTACCGGCGTTCGCTGATTCGTCTCTTCGGTCGCACCGGTGACGACCCCCTCCGATCACTGATGATCACCGGCGATCGGGGCGCATCCACCTACGAGGTGGTCGCCGCTCGCTGCGCCATCGCCCTGGCCGAGGGTGGCGCCCACGTCGTCGTGGTGCGTCTGGCCGGGGCGCACGGCAAGGCGTCCAGCCTGCTCAATCCGCCGCTTCCTGGCGTGCACGACTTCCTGGCCGACCCGCTGCTGCGGGCCGAGAGCCTGATGACCCTGACGGCCACGTCCGGGCTCGAGCTGTTGCCCGTGGGTGAGCCCACCCGGAGCACGCCGGTTCATCGACGGGTCGCCCGGCTGGGTGAGCTTCTCGACGAGGTGCTCGAGAATGCCGATGTGGTGATCCTCGTCGGACCACTCGACGATCCCCTTTCGGGGGTCGAACAGCTGCTCGCCCGCGTACAGGTGGTCGCCGTGGCCGGCACCAATGCCGATCAGCCCGAGGAGACCGTCGCTCGGCTGCGGGCCGGCCGGCCCGAGATCGATGCGGTGGCGGTGGTCGTTCGCCCGGCTCTGGCCGTCGCCTCACCGCAGTTGGCTGATCGATTGGCCGTCGGGCGGTCGGCGCTGGCCACCGAGGACCGCGAGCCCGAGGTGTTGCGGGAGGTGCCGGTCCGATCGGCCAATCGCCGCTGGGCCAGCGGGCGCGACGGCGGAGCCGATGACACCGGGGATGAGGGCGATGACGAGTCACCGGATGGGCCCGAGCAGGACGCAGCGGCAACGGCCCACGATGCCGACGACGAAGACGGTGCCGACAATGGAGCCCTGGTGCTCGAGCTGACAGTCGAGCCCGAAGACGAGTCGGCTTCCACCGATGACCACGAACCGGGGCAGGGCCGTGCCACGAGCTGACGATCACGACCGCCCGCCGCTCGGACTGGTCGTGGAGTTCTGTCGGGCCCTCGGCGAGGCCGGCGTCGACTACTGCCACTGGAAGAGCAACGAGGCCATCGCCTTGTCGGCCAATGGTGTGAACGACCTCGATCTGCTGGTCGCCCGCAGTCACTCCCGCGTGTTCGAAGCGGTCGCCGCCCGAATGGGCTTCAGGCGGGCTCGACCCAGCGCCGATCGGTTGGTGCCCGGCCTGCTCGACAGCTACGGCCGTGACCCCGAGACCGGCCTCCTCGTGCACCTGCAGGCCCACTACCAGCTCGTCCTCGGCGACGACATGACCAAGAGCTTCCACTTGCCGATCGAGGAGGCGTACCTGGCGTCGTGCTTCCAGCACGACGTGTTCCGGCTGCCCGCACCCGAGCTCGAACTGATGATGCTGGTGCTTCGCCTCACGCTGAAGCACAACACCTGGGATGCGATGGCGTGCGCCCAGGGAGCCCTGGCCCCGTCCGAGCGCCGTGAGCTGGATCATCTCCGCGCTCTCGTGGACGACCGGCAGTTGGCCACGGCCGTCGACCAGACCATCCCCTTCATCGGAGCCGAGTTGGTGGACCGATGCCTGGGCGCATTGGCGCCCGATGCGCCGTGGGGCGAACGCATCGCGGCGGCCGCGGCGCTCGAAGCGGCCATGGCCGGACACCATCGACTGTCTCCGGTCGTCGATGTCCCCACCAAGGTGGCCCGCCGGTTCCGGAGGGGTGCGAGCCGGTACCTGTTGGGTCGCCGGGCTCGCAAGCGCATCGACGAAGGAGGGTTGCTCATCGCCGTGGTCGGTTCGGACGGCTCGGGGAAGTCCAGCGCCATCGATCACCTGGCGACGATGCTGACCCCGTTCCCCGTGCGTCACTTCCATCTCGGCAAGCCCCGGCGACCGCTGCCGTCACAGATGGCACGGCTGGTATTGCGGGCCGGGCGGGTGGCCAAGGTGTTCCCGTCGTTCACGGCTCCGCCCGAGGATCCGTCGGCGCCGCCGCACTGGACGTATCTGCTGTGGCACGCGATCAATGCCTCCGATCGTCGCCGCGAGTACCGCCGAGCCCGACGGTTCGCCTCCAACGGCGGGTTCGCATTGTGTGACCGCTTCCCGCTCCCCGGGCTGATCCGCACCGACGGTCCGCGCATCGAGTGGCAGACGGCGGGGCGACCGATGTCGGCGTTCGGCCGGCTCATGGCCCGGGTCGAGAAACGCCGATACGCCGATGTCTGCCCGCCCGATCTGCTGATCGTGCTGACCGTCGACCCCGATCGGGCCGTGCGTCGCCGACCCGAACAGGACGCGGACTTCGTCCGTCCGAGAGCCGAGGAGATCCTGGCGGCGACCTGGCCCGCGTCCGCCGCGGTCATCGACGCCAACGCCGACCACGACAAGGTGCTCGACGAGGTGGCGGCGGTGGTGTGGGAGCGGCTCTGACCCGGCGTTCGTGTGTGGCCGAGGTGATCGGCCCACCAGGCGTGGGCAAGTCGACCCTCGTCGGTGCTCTCGTCCGGGCCGACCCGGCCATTGCGGTGCTCGACACGCTGCAACCCGCGGGGACCGCCACGATGGTGGCCGGTGCGGGGCGGGCGGCCCGACTGCTGCCGCTTGCTCGCCGGGCCCGGCCCCGACGAAAGGTGGCCCGGCTGTTGGCCCGGGCCGAGACCGCAAGGCATGCCGTCGCCGCCGGCCGTCTGCGGGCGCCGGTCCTGTTGATCGACCAGGGCCCGGTGTACACCCTGGCCCGCCTCGAGGTGGCAGGCGTTCGTTGGGACGGCTCCCTGGCACGTTGGCGGGCGCGCATGCTCGACGACATCGCCGAGATGCTCGACCTCACCGTGTGGGTGACCTGCCCCATCGATGTCGCCCTGGCCCGGATCGGTCAGCGCCCCAAATCCCATGCTGCGGAGACCGCAGGCCCTGATCTGGTGGCGATGTATCAGCGGGCCTATGCGTCGCTGCGCACCGATCTGGTGGCGCGCCGGGTACCCGAGGTCGAGGTGCGTACCGACGTCGGCACGGTGGAGGACGCGTCGGCGATCCTGCGAGGAGCCCTCGGCGCCGACCGTTGATCACGATCCGGCTGACCGTGCTTCAGCGCTGGCGGCGTTGCTGGTGCCAGGCGAACTGGGCGCGGAGGCCGGCATCGGGTCCGACTCGGGGCTCGTAGTCGAAGGTCCGAGCCGCTTTGGAGAAGTCGGCCTTGGTGATGCGCTGGTCGCCCGAGCGAGCTTCCTTGAACTCGATGACGGGATCGACACCGGCCGCATCGGCCAGGACCTCGATGGCCTCGAGGACCGAGATCGCCTCGCCTCCACCGATGTTGTAGGTCTCACCCGGCGTTGCGCCGAGCAGCGCCTGGAGGGTGCCGTGCACGCAGTCGTCGACGAAGGTGTTGGACCGGCTCTGCTGGCCGTCGCCGTACACGGTGATGGGGTCTCCGTCGAGCAGTGCCTCGCTGAACAGGTGGTAGGCCATGTCGGGCCGCTGCCGCGGCCCGTACACCGAGTAGTAGCGGAGGACCACGGCCTCGACCGACCGTTCCGACACGTAGGACTGCACGAGGTGCTCGGCTGCGAGCTTGGTGACCCCGTACGGCGAGATGGGTTGTAGCGGTGAGGTCTCGTCGCCGGTGGCCATCCGCCCGTAGACCGACGACGTGGAGATGTGCACCAATCGTCCGGTCTGGTTTCGTTCACAGGCGTCCAGTACCCGTGCGGTGCCGACGATGTTGCACGAGCTGTAGAGGTCCACGTCGGCCCAGCTCTTGGTGAGCCCGGGCATGGCGGCCAGATGGACCACGGCATCACAGGGAGCGATGACATCGTCGATGCCCTCGGTGCGGAGGTCGAGCTCGTGGAAGGCGAAGCCCGGCAGCTCGCGGAGCCGGTCGAGGTTTCGCTCCTTGACGGTTCGGTCGTAGTACGGCACGAAGCTGTCGACCCCGACCACCTCGTGGTGGTTGGCGATGAGGTGCTCCCCCAGGCGGCTGCCGATGAATCCGGCGATACCGGTGACGAGGACCTTCATCGGATCCCGACCTCGGATGGCGTCGATGCGCTCCGTCGTCGTCCGGGTCGGTCGGTGACGAGGGACACCAGCGCCCGGTACTGCGATTCGATCACCTCGGGCTGCCACTCGTGCAGATCCAGGGTGGGCCCCTCGTCGCTTCGCGCCAGCAGCAGCGAGATGGCCTCCGAGCTCAAGCGGCCGATCGCTCCGAGAGGAACGACCGAGCCACGCGCCCCGAGGGCGATCAGCTCCCGGACCCCATCGACCTCATAGGCGACGAACGGGACGCCGGCCGCCGCCGCTTGGACCAGCACCTGTGGCAGACCCTCGGCGTTGCTGAGCAGCACGACCAGGTCGGCGGCGCCGAACAACTCGTCGGGGTCGGTCACGTGGCCGAGCAGCGTCGACCGGGGCCCGTGCCCCCTGAGCTCGAGCTCTCGCTCCAGCTGGTCGGCCAGGGGCCCCTCGCCCGCCACCACGAGATGGGGGTCGACCCCCGGGGCATCGCTCAAGCGGTCCATCAGGTCGGGCAGCTGGAGCACACCCTTGCGCTCGTCGAGGCTGCCGATGCAGAGCACCAGGTCGGCCCGCTCGGCTCGTGCGCCGAGCAGCCGCGGTCGGACGGTGCGGCGCTCGCTCTCACTGAGCGGGCGGGGCAGCCGTGCGCCGGATCGGATCACGACCTGCGGGACATCGATGCCACTGCTGCGATACCGGCGGGCCAGATCCACACCGACCACGGCGTAGGCCGACGTCAGGGGGGCCAGTACCCGCTCGATGGTGCGGAACAGCCGATCCTGGAACCGCGAGTAGCCGGGACCGAAGCCGGCCATGGACAGCGACTGGACGACCGGGGTCCGGATCGATCGGGCGCCCAGGCGGCCGAACACCCCGGCCTTGGACTGATGGGTGATCACCAGCGCCGGCCGGAGGCGGCGCAGGTCACGGGTGAGTTGCCACGCGGCTCGCAGATCCGAGAGCGGCCTGAGCTCGCGGACCAATTGGGGGGCCACCTCGATGGTGGCGCCCTGGAGGCGGCGCTGAGCCAGGCCGACATCGCTGTCGCGGCCGACGATCACGTGGTGACGCCAGTCGGGGAGGGCCTGGAGCAGGTCGCAGAGACGCTGCTCGGACCCGCCCTTGAGGAATCGAGTGCACACGTGCACCAACAGGGGGCGCTGATCATCCGCGGCGCCCGCTGGCTGCCGACCCGTCGTCCTCATGCGGTTCCACCACCTCCGCGCCATGCGGCGCCGGCATTCGCGACTGTGGCCCGAGTTGACTGGTGCGGCGGGTCCGCACCTCTCAGGCGTTGGAAAGGGAAGTCGACTCAGTATGCACGTGATGAATCAAAGATGCCAAGAAGGATGGAAACACCCTCGCCGTATATGACAAACAATCATGAAGAGCAATTCAGGTTCGCGGGTTGGTTCTCATCTATCCTGAGCTGATCATGCGGCGTTTCACAGCAAACACTTCCCTGTTGGTCCTGCTCGTCTCGCTGTTGGCGGCGGTGCCCGTGACGGCTGCGGCGGCGGCTGCGCCGCCGGAGGCCTCATCGGCCCACTTCGTGCGGGAGCTCACGGCCCGCGAACTGGGCCTCGCCTCGGTGTCGGGGTTGAGCGGATCGGCCACCGACACCGGGTTGGTGGCCGCCGGCCCGGCGATCGGCGGTGGCACGGCTGCGTCGACGTTCTCCCTCGGCCGTGGGGTCCTGGCCCAGCAGGGTGTCGCGGTGTCGCCAGCCGCAGCCCGTTCGCTCTCGCTGGATCCCGTCCAGGACCGCCTCGTGGTCCTCTCGGAGGGTCGGCGTGGCGTCTTGTCCGACCCGGTTGTCGGGGCGGTGTCGGTCGTCGACGACGGTGCCGGTCCCGTGGTCGAGGCACCCGCCGCGGCCACCCATGACCGCCGAGGCGTGTGGTACGTCGTCGACGCGGAGGCTCATGCCCTTCGGGCCATCGATGCCGATGGACTTTCGTCGACCATCTCGCTCGGAGCCGGTACGCCCGGGCGGGTCGCAGGTGTGGCGCAGCATCCCGCGAACGGACGCCTTCACGTCTCCAGCGCCGACGGTCGGCGAGTGGTGGCCATCGATGATTCAGGTGACGCGACGGCCACCATCGACCTGGTCGGACTGGGCCTGTCACGCGGCGGCCCCATCGTGTTCGCCCCGTCGTCGGACAGCACCGATGCGTCCGACGTCCTCTCGCTCTACGTCTCCGACGGCGACCGCGTGGTCGAGGCCGCGCTGGGATCCAGCGTGGTGACCGATCGCGATCTGGTCACCAGGCGGGCGTCATTCGTGCGCAACTACGACCTGGCCGCCGTGGTTCCGCCCAGCCCGGACCCGGCCGGTGTGGTCTGGATGGCCGACCGGGGCCAGTTGCTCATCAGCGACCCCGAGGTCGACGAGTCGCCCCGGTACGCCGGTCGCAATCTGTTGCGGCTCGACCCGGTCACCGGAGCGGTGCCGTCCGGTGCCACCAACACCGATGCCTACAGCGACGAGCCGACGGGCGTCGCCTACGACGCGGCCACCGGCCGGGTCTTCGTCTCCGATGATGACAAGGAGGAGATCTTCGTCGTACGGCCGGGAGCCGACGACGTGCACGGCACGTCAGATGACTCGGTCACCCAGTTCGACGTGTTCGCGCTCGGTTCGACCGATCCCGAGGACGTGGCCTTCGGCAATGGCGACCTCTACGTCGTCGACGGGGTCAACCGCGAGGTCTACGTGGTGGGCCCCGGCGCCAACGGCGTGTTCGACGGACAGCCGGCAGCCGGTGGGGACGACGTGAGTCGGCAGTTCGATGTCGGCCGCTACGGCCCGGTGGATCCCGAGGGCATCGCCTATCGGTCGAGCAGCGGCACCCTTCTCGTCGTCGATCACCTCACGGAGGCCATCTACGAGTTGACGACCAGTGGCGAGCTGGTCGCCACGATCGACCTGCTGGGTGTGGGACTGAAGCGGCCCAGCGGCATCACGATCGCGCCGGCCAGCGCGGCCACGGGCAAGGACCACCTGTACCTGGTCGACCTCGGCATCGACAACGACGTGGACCCCGACGAGAACGACGGCCGCCTGGTGGAGGTGCGCGAGGTGGCCGGGCCCGCTCCCATCCTGCTGTGCGAGGGTGAGCGGGCCACGGTGGCCGGGTCGTCGCTGCCCGAGATGTTGGTCGGCACCGCGGGGCGCGACATCATCGTGGCGCGCGGCGGCAACGACATCATCGACGGTCGAGGCGGCAACGACGTCATCTGTGGCGGCGGCGGTGACGACACGATCGTCGGCGGGCGGGGTGCCGATCAGATCTTCGGCCAGGCCGGGAATGACGTGGTCGACGCATCCATCGGCAAGGACTTCGTCAACGGTGGCCCGGGAAGGGACACGCTCCGTGGCGGCCTCGGGCGCGACGTCGTCTGGGGTGGCGGCGGGTTCGACGAGTGCTGGGGCGAGCGCATGCGCTGCGAGAAGAAGCACCGCACGTTGCACGACGGCACCGAGCTCCAGTTCTGCCAGGGTGTGCGGGCCACGATCGTGGGCGGGCCCGGGCCCGACCGGCTCCGGGGGACACCGGGTGACGATGTCATCGTGGCGCTCGGCGGCCGGGACGTCATCGACGCGGGTCGAGGTGACGACCTCGTCTGCGCCGGCGCCGGAAGAGACAAGGTCGTCGGTGGCCGGGGAGCCGACTCCATCTACGGCGGCGCCGGAGCCGATGTGGCCAATGGCGGCGGTGGCAAGGACTTCGTGCACGGTGGCGGCGGTGACGACGTGCTCCGAGGTGGCCTGGGAGCCGACCAGGTGTGGGGCGCGGGCGGCACCGACGAGTGCTGGGGCGAGCGGATGCGCTGCGAGGTCAAGCACCCGACGTTCCACGACGGCCGTCCCCGCTGAGAGGCGCGGGCCCCCGGGGTGGGTCAGCCCGGACGGGGTGAGCTGATCAGGCGGCCGTGAGCTGGGCCACGACGGCGTCGATGTCGCAGCCGGGACCCTGGTTGTACGGGAGCTTGCTCAGCACCGTGGCCATGGCACACGAGTTCGAGACGGCCGAGTAGGTGAGCCCGGCCCCGACGGCACCGGCCAGCCACTTCGCCTGGGGCAGGGCCAGGCTCACGGCGATGCCGGTCAGCACGAGACTCCCGGCCACCAGCCGGACCTGACGGTCCATGGCCCACCGCTGCGTGCCGCGGTTGAGCGGGCCATCGGCGTGCTGCCACGCGGTGATGCCGCCGTCGAGCACCATGAGGTGGTCCTTGCCCGCCGCACGGAGATGGGTGTGGGCCTGGTCGGCCCGTCCGCCCGACTGGCAGACCAGCACGAAGGTGCCGTCGGTGTCGGCGATCTCGTGGCCCACGCGGGTCAGTGCGTCGAGAGGCACGTTCACCGAACCGGGGATGTGGGCCGACTCGAACTCGGCGCCACTGCGAACATCCAGCAGTTGCAGCGAGGGGTCGTCCTCGAGTCGGACCCGCAGTTCGGTGGGTGTGATGGTGGCGGTCATGTCTGCTCCTGGTCGGGGTCGGGTGGGTCGGGGGTTTCGAGAAGATGGAGGGCGCCGCTGCCGAGGTCGTGCACGGCCCCTTGCAGCTCGACGTCGCCCCGCCGGATGGCCCTCCCGGTGGGTCCGGGATGGTTGGTGAGCGTGTGCATGGTGTTGCGCACGTTGGCCCGCACGGCGAGATCCACGGCGTGGTCGTCGTGACGGTCGATACCGCCGAGGGCGGGGCGGATGGGGGCGAGGATCGGGTCGAGCACGGGGTCGGGTGCGGTGGCGCCCAGGGCCGCGGTCACGGCGCCGCAGTCGGTGTGGCCGAGCACGATCACGAGACGGACACCCAGGTGGTCGACGGCGTAGTCCAGGCTGGCCACCGACCCGGGCCTGGCCGTGTTGCCCGCGTGGCGGACCACGAACAGTGACCCGGCCGGCTGGTCGAAGATCACCGAGGGTGGCACGCGTGCATCCGAGCAGGCCAGGATGGCCGCGTCGGGCTGGTGCTCGGGCTCACCATCGCCCTCCGGGGCGCGATGAGCCGCGACCAGTCGTTCCCATGTGGAGTGGGTGCCGGCGATGGTCATCAGGGCAATATACCCCATAGGGTATGCATTGACTACCCCCAGGGGTATATGATGCGCGTATGGCAACCTTTCCTGATGACGTGCACGAGGACGTGCAGAAGCGGTTGCGGCGGCTCGAAGGACAGATTCGAGGCATCCAGACCATGCTCGACGAAGGCAAGGACTGCCGTGACGTGATCACGCAGCTGTCGGCGGCCAAGGCCGCGCTCGACCGCATCGGCTATCGCCTGGTCGGTGCCGGCATGCGTCATTGCGTGGTCAACGAGGGCGGTTCCGGCGCCATGACGCCCGAGGAGCTGGAACGGCTCTTCCTCAAGATCAGCTGACATGGCGATGCGACCGGTGATCGGCGAGGCCGCCCCTCCGATCGACCTGGTCGACGCCGATGGTCGGCGCTGGTGGTTGCGCGATCAGCTGGGTCGACCGGTGGTCGTGATCTTCCACCGTCACATCCATTGACTGCCCTGCGCCGCCCATGCGGTCGCCGTGCGCGATCACCTCGACGATCTGGGTCCGGAGACCGTGGTGGTGATGGTGACCTTCACCGAGCCCGATCGACTCCTCGACTACCGCCGCCGGCACGACCTTCCGTTCCCGGTGCTGATCGATCGCCAACGCACCACTTACCGGGCCTACGGGCTGGGTCGAGGGCGGGTCATGCGGGTGTGGGGCCGCCGGGCGATCGGCCGCTACATCGAGCTTGTCCGGGCCAACGGCTTGCGCGGGGTCCGCGCTCCTCGTGAGGACAGCCTGCAGCTGGGCGGCGACTTCGTGGTCGCTCCCGACGGCACCCTGGCCTGGGGGTTCTGGAGCGAGGGTCCCGACGACCGTCCCGATGTGTCGGAGCTGATCGGGGCGGTTGCCGCCTGCACCGGCTGACCGGCGTGGGTCCCGCGTCTCGGGCCTTCCCCCGGGACGACGATCAGGCGACACTCTAGGCTCGGGCCCGTGAACGGCATCGGCGACTACGGCTTGATCGGCGACTGCCACTCGCTGGCCCTGGTGGGGATGGACGGATCGATCGACTGGTGCTGTTTCCCACGGTTCGATTCACCCTCGGCCTTCGCTCGGGTGCTCGACGAGGATCGGGGCGGTCATTTCCGCGTCGGGCCGGCGGAGACGATCCGGGGTACCGAGCGGTCGTATCTCCCCGCCACCAACGTGCTCCAGACCACGTTCCACACCGCTGAGGGCCGCCTGGAGATCACCGACTGCATGCCGGTGGCTCGATTCGATCCCGACCGTCCGGCGTTCGTCGAGGCCCGGCACAGCATCCTGCGCCGGATACGCGTGCCGGCGGGATCGGTCTCGGTGCGGGTGGTGGTCGAACCCCGATTCGAGTACGGCGTGGTCACCCCGCGCTTCACCCTCACCTCGCCGACGACGATGTCGATCATCGGCGGGCCCGATGCCCTGTGGGTGCACGCCACCCACCCCCTCGGGGGTGACGGTGACCGGGTCACGGCAACCTGGGACCTCCACGAGGGCGACGAGGCCTGGATCGAAGCGGCATGGACCCCGGCGGCCGGTCACGACCCCTTGTCCGGCGACCCGCGCCGCCAGATGCCGGCTCGTCTGGCCGACACGGTCGCCTTCTGGCAGGGCTGGTTCGCATGCTGTTCCTACGACGGGGCCCACACTCGCAAGGTGCACCGCTCGGCTCTCGTCCTCAAGGCGCTCACCTACGCACCGACGGGCGCAGTGATCGCGGCGGGCACCACTGCGCTGCCCGAATGGATCGGCGGTGGGCGCAACTGGGACTACCGATTCACGTGGATCCGCGACGCCACGCTCACCCTGGCGTCACTGGTGATCCTCGGCTACCTCCCCGAGGCATCCGCGTTCAAGGAATGGCTGGAACGTACAGCCGCAGGGCGCCCCGAGGACCTCCAGATCATGTA
Organism: Acidimicrobiia bacterium; assembly: GCA_029858875.1. Classification (GTDB taxonomy): domain Bacteria; phylum Actinomycetota; class Acidimicrobiia; order Acidimicrobiales; family SHLQ01; genus JAOUEE01. The sequence goes on along the minus strand of JAOUEE010000031.1, from coordinate 1,598 downwards.
CCGGGTCACCGGTGAGCGACTGCTTCCCGAGGTGACCCTCGATCATCTGGCCGGACATCGTGGGTCGGCGCCGGTGCGGGTCGGCAACGGCGCCGCCGGGCAGATCCAGCTCGACTCCTACGGCCAGGTCCTGGAGGCCGGCTACCTGTTCGGCCAGGCCGGCGGTGAGCTCACGCCGAGCAACGGCAGCTTCCTGTCCAGAACGGCCGAGCTGGCGGTTCGAGCGTGGCGCCATCCCGATCAGGGGATCTGGGAGATCCGCGACGAGCCCCGCCACTTCGTCCACTCCAAACTCAACTGTTGGGTGGCATTGGACCGAGCGGCCAGGATGGCCCGGGCCGGAGCACTCGATGCCGGTTCGCTGTCATCGTGGGAACGCGAAAGGGATCTGCTGGCCGACTGGCTGCGATCGGAGGGGTCACCCGACGGTTGGTTCGTGCAGGCCGGTGGCCGGCCGGTGGCCGATGCGGCCACCCTGATGGTGCCGATGGTGGGCTTTGCCGCACCCGGTGATCCGACCGTGACCCGCACCATCGAGGTCGTGGGGCGTGATCTGGGCGAGGGTGGGCTGATCCATCGGTATCTCGATCCCGACGGGCTGGCCGGGCCGGAGGGCTCGTTTCTGCTGTGCTCGTTCTGGATGGTCGAATGTCTCGTCGCCGCCGGTCGCCTGGACGAGGCGGAGGAGCAACTCGCCGGACTGCTCGACCATTCCAACGACCTCGGGATCTTCTCCGAGATGGTGCATCCCGACACCAATGAGGCCTTGGGAAACACCCCACAGGCGTTCACCCACATGGCGGTGGTCACCAGCTGCGAGGCGCTGACGGCCGCTCGACAGGGCCGGCTTCCCACACCCGATCAGCCCTACTGCTTCGCCCAGGCGGCGCTGCATCGCCGCCTCTCCGGCGGCCCGACCGGTTCAGAAGGTGTAGTCGGGAAGTGATCGAAAGGCGTGCTTGAGCGCGTCACCCCAGCCGTCGGAGATCGCCGCGAAGTAGGGATCGTCGACCTCGATGCGCTGCTGCACCCCCACGTCGAGGGTGTCGGCCTGGTAGGCGTGCAGGTCGAGAGGCAGACCGACCGACAGGTTCGCCTTGATGGTGGAGTCGAATGACACCATCAAGAGCTTGACGGCCGCCTCGAAGCTCATGTCCCGCTCGAAGGAACGCAGCAGGATCGGTCGGCCGTACTTCGTCTCACCGATCTGGAAGAACGGGGTGTCGGCGCTGGTCTCGATGAAGTTGCCCTCGGGGTAGATCAGGAACAGGCGCGGCTCCATGCCCGTGATCTGGCCCCCGACGATGAGGGTGGCCGAGAACGTCGAACTGGCTTCGGGGCCGGAATCATCCTGCGCGGCGATGACCTCGCGGAGCGTGGAGCCGATCAGCCTGGCCACCTCGAACAAGGTGGGTGCCTTGAGGAGTGAGGGATTCCGATTGGAGGGCCGCTTCGAGCGCTCTTCCAGCAGGCCCGTCACCGTCTGGGTGGTGGCCAGGTTGCCGGCCGACAAGATGGTGATGACCCGTTCGCCGGGCACCGACCAGGTTCGCATCTTGGGGAACACCGAGATGTTGTCGACCCCGGAGTTGGTTCGG
>JAOUEE010000289.1 GCA_029858875.1 Acidimicrobiia bacterium | reverse complement strand
ACATAGCCGCCGAGGGCCAGCCCGTAGAAGGCGACGATGGCCTCACGCCAGTTGGGCAGTTGGAAGGCCACGACGTCGCCCGCCTCGATACCGGCCCGGCGGAGCACCGAGACCAGCCGCGTCGCTTCGGCATGGAGGTCGGCGTAGGTCCCCACCCATGGCCGGTCCTCGGACCACACGTGGACCGGGGTGTCGGGTGCCGCCAGCAGCGCGCGGTCCACGACGTCACCGAGGGACTCGTCGGACCACCACCCCTCGGCGAGATAGCGGTTGCGGAGGCCGTCGGGTACCGACCGCAGTGCGAAGGTGGCCATGCTCGCATGGTAGTCGGCGGCGAAAGTGCCTCATTCGCCTGCTGCCGTACGATCTTCTCGCCATCGGGCCCCGGCGCTACCGCGGATCGCCGAGGCCCACCGTCTCACCGGCGCTCAGCGGTCGTGTCGTCGAAGCAGGAGAACGCCCGACGGCGTGCCGCCTCCGGTGGTGACGACCGCGGTGTCGGCGTCGGCGACCTGACGGGCGTCGGCGTCATGGCGGAGCTGGGTGACGGCCTCGTAGACGAACCCGAACCCGTGGGTGCGGCCCTCGGAGAGCTGGCCGCCGTGGGGATTGACGGGGACGTCGCCGCCGAGGGCGATGCGCGCGCCACCCTCGATCCAGTCCTGCGCCTCCCCGAAACCGCAGAATCCGAGGGCCTCGAGCCAGGAGATGGCGTTGAAGGTGAACCCGTCGTAGACCAGGGCGAGGTCCACGTCGCCGGGGCGCAGGTCGGTTCGCGTCCACAGGTGCGCGGCCTGTCCGAGCACCTGGGGTTCGTGGGTGATGGTGCCCTGGTCCCACGACACCCGCTCGAGGATCTGCGTCCCCACGGCTTCGATGCGAACGGCCCGATGAGGCAGATCATCGGCGACGGACGCATCCGAGACGACGATCGCGATCGACCCGTCGCACGGCACGTCACAGTCGTAGAGGCCGAAGGGACTGGTGATCGGTCGGGCCGCGAAGTAGTCGTCCATCGTCATCGGGTCGCGGTAGATGGCGTCGGGGTTGCGGGCCGCGTTGGTCCGGCCGTTCACGGCGATGTGACCGAACAGCTCGCGGGTGGCCCCGTAGCGGGTGAGGTACTGGTTGGCGTTCATGCCGATCCAGTTGGCGGCCGACATGGCACCGAACGGCGCCCGCCACTGCATCCATCCCGACGCGCGGCCACCGCCACCCCGACCCAGCTGGAGGGCGGCGAACGTCGACTCCCACACCGTCCGGAAGCAGAGCACGTGGCGGCACAGCCCCCCGGCGATCGCGAGGGCGGCGGCGACGATGGCGCCACCAGGGCCGGGAAGGTCACCGCCGCCGTTGATCCAGGTCGGGTGGAGGCGCAGCGCTTCCTCGACGGCGCCGACCCCGCCCTCGCTCATGCCCATCCCGGCCGCTCCCGGGTACGTCGACAATCCATCGATGTCGTCCAGGCCGAGGCCGGCATCGGCCACGGCCTGGAGACAGGCGTCGACCGTCAGCGAGAGCGGGTCGACCATCAGCCGCCGGCCCAGTGCCGATCGCCCGATGCCGGAGAGCACGGCTCGGTCCTCGAATCGCTCCCTGCCGAGTGGAGGTCGTGGTGCGGCGAGCCGCGGTTCGGCGATCGGGTTGGGTCGGGACCGACCGGTGGGCTCGAACAGCGGGATCCACACGTCATCGTGGTGCTCGAAGCGAACCTGGACCTCCTGACCGATGTGCACGTCGTCGGGAGCGCAGCCCACCACATTGGTGGTGAGGCGGACGGTCGGATCCTCGGCGAGGGCGATCACGGCGATGACGTAGGGCGGGTCGAATCCGGGTAACCACTGATGCGCGTTGACCGTGTGACCCACCACCACCCCGAGACCGGAGACCGGCCTCGGTTCGTGCGATCGGCTGCGACAGTTCGGGCAGATCGGTACGGGTGGGTGGACGAGGGTGGTGCAGTCGGTGCAGCTCTGCACCCGAAGCTGCCCGTCGGCCCCCGAGGTCCAGAACCACTCCGTGGCCGGAGTGAGCTCGGGAAGGGGCCGCACCGGTTCACGGTCTGACATCGATGATCACCTTTCCGATCGCCTTGCCATCGGCCACGTGGGCCAGCGCCTCGGCCACCTCCTCCAGTGCGAAGGTGGCGCCGATGTGGGCCGAGATCCTGCCGGTTCGCAACAGGTCGGACAGCTCGGCCTCGTTGCGCCCGTAGTCCTCGCCGGCGTGCTCGACGAAATCGCGGAACTGGAACCCCAACACGGCGACGCCCTTCAGCAGGACGAGGTTGAGTGGGATGCGGGGGATCTCACCCGAGGCGAAGCCGACGGTGACGAAGCGTCCGCCCCATCGCAGCGACCGCAGGGCCGGCTCTGACAGCGTCCCCCCGACGGGGTCGATCACCGCGTGGGCGCCGTCGGGGAGGGCGGCCCGCAGCGCCTCGCGCAGGTCGACGCGGCGGTGGTCGATGAGGTGGGTTGCCCCGTTCGCCTCGGCCACCTCGAGCTTCTCGGCCGATGACGCGACCGCCGTGACCGATGCCCCGAAACGATGGCCGAGCTGGACCGCGGCCAGGCCCACCCCTCCGCCGGCCCCGAGCACGACGAGCTCTTCCCCGGGCTGGATGCGGGCGACCGACCGGAGCACGTGCATGGCCGTCGAGTGGGCCACGCCGGTCGCGGCCGCGGCGGCGAATCCGACACCTTCGGGGATGGGCCGCAGCGACCCGGTATCGGTCACGACCGCCTCGGCGAAGGCCCCGACCAGCGTGGTGCCGGTCACCCGGTCGCCGATGCCGAGATCTTCGACGTCAGTGGCCACCTCATCGACGACGCCGGCGAATTCGCTCCCAGGGACGAAAGGGGCCGGAACCGACAGCTGGTAACGGTCGGCGACGAGCAGGACGTCCGGGAAGTTGACCGCCGCGGCGTGGACCCGCACCCGCGCCTGGCCGGGACCGGGCGCCGGTGCGGGCACATCGAGGACGCGAACCACGTCCGGTGCTCCGTGCTCGGTGCACACCGACGCTCGCATCTCACCGTCCCTCGCGGATCGGGGGGCGTCCCTTTGTGAACGCCCTTGCTCGTCGACGGTCGGTCATCCCTCGTAATCCGAGCTCTCGGCCAGGTCGGCCGCGCCCTGCATGAGGTCGAGTACCACCGGGCCGAAGGCCTGGAGCTTCTCGTCGTCTCCGGCGCGCTGGAAGCCCTGTTCGAGCACCACGGCCAGCTTCCACTTGGCCAGCACCATGTAGTAGTCCATGTCGTCGACCTGGCGACCGGACACCTCGGCGTAGTGGGCCAGGATCTCCGAGCGCGACGGCATGCCCTCCATGTCGACGTAGCTGAAGCCGCTGTCCTTGCCCTCGACGTCCTCGGGCCAGGGATGAACGACCCAACCCAGATCGAGCTTGGGGTCACCGACCGTGCCCATCTCCCAGTCGACGATGGCGGCCAGCCGGGCGGGCGCGCCGTGGCGGTACATGACGTTGGCGAACTGGTAGTCGCCGTGCATCAGGCCCGGCACGTAGTCGATGGGCCGGTGGGCTCGGAGCCAGGCCGCGGCTTCGTCGAACCCGGGGAGCTCACGGGTCCTGACCCGGTCGAGGAAGGCGGTCCAGCGGTCGACCTGGCGTTCGTGGAAGCCGTCGGGCCGGCCGAGGTCGCTGAGACCCCTGGCCCGCCAATCGACTTTCGACAACAGGGCGATGCCCTCGACGAGCTGGAAGGCCAGGCCCCGCCGGGCCTCGAGGTCGACGTCGAACGGGGCCGGCCACTCGTCGACGCTCATCGGCGACCACCCGTCGACGAATCCCATCAGGTAGAAGGGTCGACCGAGCACCGCGTCGTCGTCACACGCGGCGATGGCGGCGGTGTGGGGCACGTCGGTGCCGTCGAGCGCCTCGATGATGCGCCACTCGCGCCGGATTCCCTCGTCGCGCGCCGCGGGGGCACCCGTCGGTGGAATGCGGAGCGCGGCATGCAGATCGCCTCGTCGGATCTCGTAGATCTCGTTCTGCGTTCCGCCGGAGATGAACCGGTGCTCGACCACTTCGCCCGCACCCGGCAGGCCCCGCAGATCCATCCATGGTACGAGTTGCTCGACGTCGATCACGTGTTCCCCTGTTCCCGAGGGCGGTGTGGGTCGACCGCCGGTTTCGGCCCCGCCTCGCGCGGCCGGCCGATAGGGTCATTCTCTCGGATCGCAAATAGCATAATCAAGCGCCGCTCCGGGGGAGACGGCGAACGCCGCGTGTGACCAGGGAGAGTGAGCGGCTGATGCTGCTAGAGCCGAGTCCGGACCAGGAGTTCTTCCGCAAGACGACGTCGAGGTTCCTCGCCGACCAGGTGCCGGTGAGTGAGCTGCGGCGACTTCGGGACGATGCGGTCGGGTACGGCGCCGACTACTGGCGTCGAGGCGCCGAGCTCGGCTGGACGTCGCTGCTGGTGGCGGAGGAACACGGCGGGGGCTCGATCTCCGGAGACGGGCTGGCCGATCTCGCCCTCATCGCCCACGAGTTCGGCGCTCACGCCGCGCCCGGCCCCCTGGTGCCCACCAACATCGCGGCCGGCGCCCTCAGTGCCGCCGATGCCCACCACGAACTGCTGGCCGGCCTGCTCGACGGCAGCTCCGTGGTCTCGTGGTGCCACCCGGAGGGCCCACCCCACGACCGTCTCGGCTCGGTGACCCTCGAGATCACACGAGATGGTGACGACCTCGTGATCAACGGCCGGAAGCGACCGGTC
>JAOUEE010000030.1 GCA_029858875.1 Acidimicrobiia bacterium | reverse complement strand
CCCCGACCTGTGGCTGTCAACGAGCCTCGTCGTCGAGGCTCGGACCCACCACACCGACGCCACGTTGGCCGAGCATCGTGGCCTGGTCGGCCTGCGCCACAGCCCGGGCGGGCAGCTACCGGAGCGCGAACACCGACCCGGCCGCGGCGACGCCGGCCACCACCAGACCGGCCGCTCCGAGACCCGACAGGAAGGCGTCGCTCACCTCGGTGAGGAACTGCGGCGCGGCGCCACCCGGCTCGCCGGCCACCACCTGGGCAGCTCCGACGAACTCCTCGGTTGCCTGCCTGGCCTCGATCGGCAGAGAGGACACCACCTGACCGTCGCCGAGACCGGACACGTACACCGAGCTGAACACGCTGCCGACCACGGCCACGGGCGACTGAGGTCTCGGCCTCTCCAGCCGGCTCCCTAGCCGATGCGAACCGTGCCCGTGTCGCCGTCGACGTGCAACAGAGTGCCGTCGGCGACGGCGGTGATGCCGGGCACGCTGAGCACAGCCGGGATGCCCAGCTCTCGGGACACGATCGCCGCATGGCTCTGCACCGCTCCCGTGTCGCACACCACCGCCGCCGCGCCCAGGAACAGCGGCGTCCACGACGGATCGGTGATGGCGCACACCAGCACATCGCCGGGCTCGAGCCCCCGGGGATCGGCTGGATCGACAACGACGCGAGCCGGACCCGACGCCGTGCCGCCGCTGACGGCGATGCCGGTCACCGTCGATCCCGCTGCGGGGACCGGCGGAGCGGACTCGGCCCGCAGGGGCCACGTGGCCGGGTCGGGGATGCGACCCTCGAACCAGGGCGGCGGGATGCGATCGTCGAGGTAGTGCTGCTGCTCGGCCCGTTCGGCGATGACGTCGGCGAAGTCGCCGGGCCGGGCGACGAAGTCGGCCAGCTCATCGGCCGTCACGCAGAACGCCAGCCGGGTGTCGGTCGGCCCGCCCCGTTCGGCCGCCCGACGGGCCAGTTCGTGCAGCACCCGACGGGCACCGAGATTCTCGAGCACCAGGATGTCCTTGGCCCGCTCGCGGCCGATGGAGCCCTGGCGCGACACGTGGGCGGCGCGTCGCACCATGGGGCGCGCCGGCCGGGGGACGTAGCGCAATGCCTCGGCCAGCGCCTCGTCGGATTCGGCCGCCAGCCGCCGACCGATGGCCTCCGGGTCACGCTCACTCGGGGCACGTCGCAGTCGATCGATGGCCGCGTACACCGGTGCGGGGTCCATCGCCCATGCCGGTGTGGCCAGCTCGTACTCGTCGTTGCCCCGATGCCCGTGGTCGGCGAGGAACGCATCGATGGCCGGCGACAGCCGCGAGTCGCGGATGCGTTCGGCGATGCCGTCGAGACCGGCATCGAACTGCTCGGTCAGCGCCTCGTCATCGGCCACCAGCCGGCCCAGGATCCACAGTCGTCGTGCCAGCTGCGCCGAGTCGACATCGCCGGTCCCGCCGACGATGCGATTGGCCAGCCCGGGCGGCACGCCGGGCCGATCGAGGAGTCGGTCGAGGATGCCACGCGGCGCCCCCACCAACAGGCCGGCCCGGCCCAGCCGGCCCATGCTGGCGGACTGGCGCGGTGCAAAGGTGTCCAACCACCGCAACAACTCGGCGTCGGACGCCGAGGCCAGGTCGGGCATGGTGGCGAGCCACGCCCGGGCATCGGTCCGGGCCCGGGCGAGCGGCGTCAGATCGGGCCGTCGGAGCAGTCTCGTCATCTGGCGGAACATGGCCAGCGACGCGAGCAGGTTTCGGTCACCCCTGGCCGGCCGGTAGGGCGGCAGGTCGGCCACCTCTCCCAGCATCTGCGCATCGACATCATCGGTCGACATCCCCGGCATCCGCACCCCGAAGAGCCGGAAGGCCGAACCGCTGAGATACAGATAGCCGCCGAACACCCCGGTGCCCACCGAGGGACCGGTGAGCTCGCTCGGACGGAGGACGCCGGTCTCGAGGAACACGTCCTCCTGGCCCTTGCGCACCGCGTCGCCGATCAGGGTGCCGGTGAGCGCGGTCATCACGCGAGGGAACACCTCGCCGACATTGCTCCGCGTGTACAAGGTGAACCGCTCGTTGGGTTCGGTGTCGGCCACCCAGATCTGTGTCATGACCGAGTCTCGCGCCGATGATCCCGATCTCGCTGGGAACCGACACCGAAGCCGCGTGCTTGCGGACGACGAGCCGCTGGACCGTTGGCGACCAAGAGGTGGTCGGTCGTCGCGTCGGCTCGCACTCCCCATCCGTCCCGCTCGGCTCGGGCGAGGCCGCGGTGGCGCCCGTCCGAGAGGACAGAGCCGGGGGCTCTCGTCTAGGGTCTCGACCGATTGGCGTGATTCCCGAGAGCGCCGTGAGGTGAAGCATGTCGTATCGCAAAGGAATCCTTGGCCTGACCGGCGTCATGGCGCTGATCGTCGCCACACTCTGGCTGACCGGGTCGGCTGGAGCGATACACAACGTGTTGATCGAGTACACGGTGGTCTCCGGGCCACCGAACTCGCTCGTCGAGATCTCGACCGAAGAGGTCGAGCCATGGCTGCAGGGTGAGTCCTGCGCCATCGAGGTCGAGATCGACAACAACGACTCGGTGCACGAGGGCACCGCGCTGGTGATCACCAGTGGCGACGACACCGTGACCGTTCCCGATGTCGAGACCGAGCCAGGCCTCGTGACCTTCGCGGAAGGGGCGCTCATACTCGGCGAGAACGTGACCGTCAGCGTGTACCTCGGCCCCGACGGGATCACCAGCGGTGGTGTCAGAGTCGACTTCCTCTGCGATCAGGTCCCTCCCCCGACCACGACCGAGCCGCCCGGCCCGACGGTGGTGACCACCACCGAGGCGCCCACCACCACCGAGGCGCCCACCACCACCGAGCAGCCGCCACCGACGGTGTTCCCCCAGACCACCTTTGCTCCCACCACCACGGTCTCGCCCGACACCACGCTGCCTCCGACGCAGCCCGAGCCACCGACCGCGGCGCAGCCCACCTTCACCGGCTGACCATCTCATGAGGCGGTGCGCCGGCGCACTGGCGCTCACCGTCATGGTGGTGGCCGGCTGTACCACCGGTGACGGAACCGAAGTCGGCCCGATCGATCCAGTGGCCGCACCAGCTTCGACCGGTTCGACGGCCCCCGTGGCCACTTGGGAGGTCGGCACCGTCGTGGCCCGTGCCCGTGACAGCTTGGTGGTCGCCCGGACCGATCCCGCCGACGACGCGACCACGGTCGGCGAGTTCTCCAACCCCGTCGCCTCGGGAGGGGCGTTGGTGTTCCGGGTCCTCACACCGCCCGACGACGTGTCCGGCGAGTGGCTCGAGGTCATGTTGCCGGTGCGCCCCAACGGGACGGTCGGTTGGATCCGCACCGATGCGGTGGACCTGTCGCTCAATCCTTTCCGGATCGAGCTCGACACCTCCGAACACCGTCTCGACCTCTACGAGAACGGGTCGTTGACCCTGTCGACCGACATCGCCGTGGGCACGGGCGACACCCCCACCCCGTATGGCGAGTTCTACCTGGCCGAGCTGCTGGAGCCGCCCGACCCCGACGGGGTGTACGGGCCCTTCGCCTTCGGGTTGTCGGGGTTCAGCGAGGTCCTCGACAGCTTCGCCGGCGGCGACGGCGTGGTCGGGATCCACGGAACCAACGATCCGTCCGCGCTGGGCCGCGACGTCAGCCACGGCTGCGTGCGCGTGCTCAACGACGTCATCGAGGACCTCGCGGCCCGGGTGCCTCTGGGCACCCCCGTGTCCATCCGTGTCTGACACGGTCGCCGACTCGACGGGCTGACTCGGGCCGTTGTCGACCGAGCCTCGAGATGGCGTGCCATCATCGACCCCGAGCGGGGGTGCCATGCATCGTTCTCGACGGCCACTCGGCGTGGCGGCCATCGCCGTGCTCCTGGTCGGCCAGCTGGCCGCAATGGCGTCGGCCATGGCCGACCCCACCCTCACGCTCGACCCCCCAGGTCCATGGCAAGAAGGCGACACCACCGTGGTGACCGGGCAGGACCTGACGACCGGCCTGATCGCCGCGATCGGCGTGTGCGACGTGAGCGCGCTCCAAGTCACCAACCTCGTGGACGCGAACGCGCTCTGCAACCTGCGCTCGATCGGCGCCGTGGATGGCACCGGCACCTATTCCGACACGATCACCCTCGTGCGCACGGTCGTGGTGAACGGCCAACCCGTCGACTGCGCGGTGGTGGGCGCCTGCGTCATCGGCCTGGCCACGGCCGACGGTGACTTCAACATCATCGAATTGCTGTACGCCGACGCGGTCGTGACCCCGCTGCCCGTGTCAGCGATCATCGACGTGAACACCGCCGCCGACACCACCGCCGATGACGGGCAGTGCTCGCTGCGCGAGGGCATCACCGCGGCCAACACCGACACGGCGTCGGGCATCAGCACCGGTGAGTGCGTCGCCGGTCACGACGACGACCAGATCGTCTTCTCGACCGCGGGGCCGATCGTGCTCTCGAGCGGCCAGCTCACCGTGTCGAGCACCATCGAGATCCAGGGAGGGCCCGGGATCACCGTCGACGGTGGGGCCACCGATCGGGTCTTCCAGGTCACCGAAACCGGCGACGCGACCTTCGGGTCGATCACGATCACCGGGGGGAGCGCACCGAGCGGGGCCGGGATCGCCAACGATGGCGGAACAGTGATGCTGCAAGACTCGACCGTCTCGGCCAATGCCGGCGGCGGAATCACCAACAGCGGTTCACTGACCGCCTCGGCCGCGATCATCGGCGACAACACCGGAGCCGGCATCACCAGCACCGGTGGATCGGTGACCGTGTCCTCCTCCGCCATCATGGGGAACGCCGGCGGCATCAGCAACAGCCTGGGTTCGATGACGGTCATCGACTCCGACATCTCCGCCAACACCGGTGGTGGTCTCGCCAACAACGACGGCACGATGTCCGTGTCGACCTCCACGGTTTCGGCCAACACCGGTGGTGGTCTCGCCAACAACGACGGCACGATGTCCGTGTCGACCTCCACGGTTTCGGCCAACACCGGTGGGGGCATCGACAACGGCGGCTCGCTGACCATCTCGAACTCCACCATCTCGGGGAACACCGCCGGTCCTCGGGGCGGCGGCCTCACCAACACCGGCACCATGACCGTCGTGTTCACCACGGTGACCGACAACTCCAGTGGTGAAGGTGCCGGCATCTGGTCGCTGGGCGAACCGGCCACGACGTCGTCGGTCACTGCCTCGATCATCGCCGACAACAACGGTGCGGGCGGTGATGTCGACGTGGTCGGCGATCTCGGCAACTCACTGACCAGCGGCGGCTTCAACGTCGTCGGTGATGGCACGGCCAGCGCAGCCTTCACCGGCACGGACGCGGTCATCGGATCCGGGGCGGGTCTGGCGCCGCTCGCCCTCGACGGCGGCACCACCGAGACGCACCGCATCGACCTGACGAGTCCAGCCGTGGATCGCGTGACCGCACCCGTTCCCGGCGATGTGCCGGTCGATCAGCGGGGAGTCGAGCGACCGCAGGGAAGCGCCAAGGACTCCGGTGCCTACGAACTGAAGGCCTCCTGCAACGGCCTGCCGGTCACGGTCCGCCTCTCGGCCGGTGAGTCACCGACTCCGGCCAGCGACGTGATCCTCGGCACAGCCGGCGACGACCTGATCGTGGCCCTGGGCGGCGACGACACCATCTGTGCCGAGGGAGGCGACGACACCGTCAACGGCGGCAGTGGGTCCGACTGGGTCGAGGGTGGTTCGGGCGACGACGTGATCTTCGGACAAGGGGGTGACGACACCCTCATCGGTGGACCCGGAGCGGACGAGCTGCTCGGCTTCGCCGACGACGATGCCTTGGCCGGCGGTCCGGGCGCGGATGTCATCAACGGAGGTTCGGGCCACGACACCCTCGAAGGCGGTGCCGACGACGACCTGATCTACGGGCAGAGCGGCGACGATGACATCGACGGTGGCGATGGCGACGACTTCGTCATCGGGGTCGACGGCACGGACTCGATCGTGGGCGGTGCCGGTGCCGACCTGCTCAATGGCGGTCCGGGCATCGACGTCATCGACGGCCAGGACGGCGACGACACGCTCTACGGCCTGAGCGGGGGCGACTCATTGGTGGGCGGTCTCGGAGACGACATGGTCTTCGGCCAGCTGGGCATCGACAACGTCGACGGCGGGGGCGGCAACGACCACCTGTGGGGAAACGAGGACGATGACGTGCTGGCCGATCCGGCCGGGTCCAACGTGCTCAACGGCGGTCCGGGTCACGACACCATCAATGGCGGGTCCGGGGCCGATCAGGTGTTCGGCGACGGTGACATCGTCCAGGCCGGCGACGACACGCTCGACGGCGGTCTGGGAGCCGACCTGGTCGTCGGTTTCGCCGGCGCCGACACCATCACCGCCGACGACGGCCTCCCCGACACCGTCAACGGCGGCCCCGGCAACGACACCTGCATCACCGATCCCCCCGTGATCGACACCGTCTACAACTGCAACCCCTGATCTCGGGCCGGCCGCTCGCAACGCGTCGACCGGCGACGCCGGCCAGCACGGGTCCGCGCCAGGCACCGGTTGAAACCGAGGGAGCCAGGCTGGATAGCCTGGTCCCGGACAACTCGACGGCAAGGTCCAGCGGGATCGGCCCTTGCGAACCATTCGCTGACTCTGGAGACCCCGACGTGAATCAGTTTGGTGCTCGGCGGATGCGTGCGCTCGTACTCGGCCTCATCGGCCTGGCCACGGCGTGCGGAGGCGGCGACTCCGTCTCGACGTCCGCCAAGGCGCCCGCGACTGCCGCCGAGCAGCCGGGAGCACTCGGCTTCGCCGAGGACTGCCGCCAAGAGGAGGCCGAGGACGAGTACGGCTTCCTCGTCACGATCGAAGTGTGCGGCGGGGCCTCCTCCACGGAATCGCCGGGGGGCGACACCGTTCCGCAGCGAGCGGCCGACACTGCCGCCTACGTGGGCTCGGCCCCGGCCGAGGTGCTGGCCACGGCGCTACGGGATCGACTGGTGCTGCAGAACGGCTGCACCAACGCCACGCCCCCAGCGCTCGGCGAACGCCTCGATGCAACGGCGATCCGCAACGCCATCGAGACCCTGCCCACGACAACGCTCCAGGAACAACTCGTCTCGCTGCTGAGCGCCATCAGCGCCGCGGATGAGGTCTGCGACGATGCGACCGCCTGGACGAGCGGGTCGTGGGAGGTCGCCGGCGCGCTCGACCAGTTCCTGGTCGAGCTGAGCTCGGCCGACAACACGGTCCTCACCGGTCTCACCGCGCCGTCAGGAGCTCCCGACGACGCGGCCAATGCGATGGCCTCGATCCTGGCCAGCCTCAACGATCAGGCGTTTCACGTCCTCACCGCCCGCACCAACGGGATCGACTCCTCCGAGCTCTGGTTCAGCGCCGTCCACCTCGGTCACGTCCGTGGCATCCGCCAGCTGGCGGCCACCGGCACCAGCCCCGATCTGGTCACCGTCGGTAGTTCCGTCGTGGCCCTCGACATCGATCCCCTGCTGCTCCAGAGCCAGCTCGGCCAGACCGTGGTGAATGCCGGCCTCGTCGGGGCCAGCCTGGAGGAACAGATCGTCTGGGCAACCGGTGACCTACTGACCGAGGCCACCCCGTCCACGATCGTGTGGGGCGTGACCTCCCGCCCGTTCAACTACTGCTCCACGGACACGCTCGAGCAGGCGCTGGCGGTGCCCGAGCGCGCCGCCGTCGGTTTCGCCGCGGTGGCCGGTGTGGGGGAGCGCAATCCGCGACAGCGCCTACTCGGCCCGCCAGAGGGGTCGACGTACCCCGGCAATCGCCTCACGGCCGCGTTCGATGCCCTCTACCCGGGTTGGCAACAGGGCACCTACACCACCAAAGAGGGCTTCGATCAAGACGCCGCGGCGGCCCAGACCGGTGGCTACGGGATCGATCCGACCGGTCCCTGCGAGGCCGAATACGCCGACTTCGAAGCCGCTCTGGGCCGGCTCACCAGCGCCGGCATCGACGTGATCGTGGTGGCGATGCCCACATCGGACCCGTTCCGCAACCTCATCGCCGATGGCGACCAGATCGACCGAGAAGCCATCGATCGACTGGCCGGCGTGGCCGGGGCCGGCCGTGCGGCCTTCATCGATCTGTCCCGGGCCGAGCCCGATTCGGCGTACATCGACCTGGTGCATCTCGGCGCCGGTGGCCGGGCCAGCTTCACGAACACCCTCGCCCAGTCGCTGGCACCGTTGGTCGGGAGCTAGGGGTCCATGGGACCTGGCCCGATCGGCTCTGCGAACCCGTCGGGCGGGGCTCGCGGGCTGTACCCGTTCTGGGGCGCTGTGGGAGACTCGACGGATGGAGGAAGCGACGCGGCGGCCTGCGGATCGTCGCCTGCTTGCCCGTCTGACGCGTGCCTACAGCATGAGGCACCGCCGGCACAAGGCCAGCACCATCACCGAGATCATGGGCCGCGCCGGGGCCTCGCGGGTGCTCTTCGTCGGGGTGAGCCCTCGCGACCACCATCTGTTCGTGAACGTCGTCGAGCGCCGGGTTGCCGCCGAAGCCGGCGATGTCGTGGCCTGCGGTCTGCTCGACGACCCCGCGGTGGGCCGCCACGACACCGGTGCCGACTGGGAGACCTTCGTGTGCGCCGATGGGCGCCGTCTGCCCTTCGCCACGCAGAGCTTCGACCTCGTCGTCTCCAACGCGATCATCGAGCACGTCGGCAATGCCGAAGACCAACGGCAGTTCGTGGCCGAGCACCTGCGGGTGGCCACCGACTTCGTGCTGACCACACCGAACCGCTGGTTCCCGGTCGAGGCTCACCACCGGGTGCTCTTCCGGCACTGGCGACGCAGCTGGTGGGAGACACAACAGCTGTTCACCCGGCTCCTCTCACGTCGGGATCTGCGCGCCCTCGTGCCGGCGAACTCGGTGATCCGCGGCCGAGTGTGGTCCCCCACGTTCCTGGCGACCTCCGTGTCCCTCCGACCTCGCCGATGGCTCACGTGACGCGTGCACGGAACCACGCCGATCGACCTGGTCACCGACCGATGCTCCTGGTGGGGCTGCCCCGATCCGGAACCACCTGGGTGGCCCGATCGCTCGAATCGGCCGGCTCGGTCGATCTGGTTCTCGAACCCGACAACGAGGGATTCCACCCACTGGCCTACGGCTACAAGCGGAGCCATCGATTCCCCGCCTCGACCGACTACGCCGTCTCGGGCCTGCCCACGGTGTTCGACCGCGCCGCCCGTGGGTGGTGCGGGGACCCGCGCACCCGGTTGCTGATGAAGGCGATCGGCCGGCGCCGCTGGCAGCTCGAGGACTGGATCGGCACCCAGTGCGGCGATGCCGGCTACGGCCACCCGCCGACCGGCTGTCGCCAGAGCGATCCCGATGCCGGTCGCCACCCGTTGGTGCGGGCCTGCCGGAGCGTGATGCCGGTCATCGGCCGCCCACGCCGACGGCGACTCATCAAGACGGTCCATGCGGTGCGTACCGTCGAGCCCATCGTCGAACAGATCGACGCCGACGTCATCTTGGTGGTGCGCAACCCCTTCGCCGTCGTCGCCAGCCTCAGCCGCCGGATCCCGCTGTCCAACTGGCCCGAGCCACAGGCCAACGCCGACCGCTATCGCGGCCTGCCGGCCTGCCGGATCGAGGCCGAACCCCACACCCAGGTCGCTCGCCAGTGCGCCTACCTCTTGGGCCACCTGGCCCGGCTGTCCGCCGCCCACCCCACGTGGACGCTCGTGGCGCACGATCAACTGTGCCGAGCGCCGGCGGACGAGCTGCCCGACCTGGCCGATCGGCTGGGCTTGGGCAGCGCCGATCGGGTCCGCCAGGCGGTGATCGCCAACGACCGACCGGGAGCCGGGTACGAGACGCGTCGCCCCAGCCGCGAGCAGATCGACGCCTGGAAGCAGGAGCTGACCGATGACCAGATCGCCGTCATCGGCGCCGAGGTCCAATCGGGCGGACTGTGGCCCTTCCTCGAATCGATCGGGGCCACCGGTGATCGCTGACACCGAAGCCGCCCTCGTGCCCGAGCCGACACGCGGCACCGCCATCCTGACGTCGGCCAACCTCATCATCCTCGTCACCGTGGCCGCCTCGGCACCGCTGCTGGCGCGCCTGCTCGGCCCCGGAGCGCGGGGGGAGCTGGCGGCCGCGTTCTCCCTGTTCATGATCCTGCGCTTCGTTGCCCCACTGGGGCTGCTCGAAGCGTCGACCCGGGCGTTGTACTGGCGGGCGGGAAGCACCCCGGCCCAGGTCGGCCGGGCTTCGCTGCCGATCGCGTTGGCGTTCGGCACCGTCCTGGCCGTGGCCACCTGGATGATGGCGCCCCTCGTCTTCCCCGACGAGCCGAATGCGGTCCTCGCCCTCCAGGCGCTGGCCTTCCTTCTCCCCGTGTTCGCCATCGCCGACGTCATGCGGGGCCTCATGGTGGCCGAGCGGGCCTACCTGGCTGCGGCCTGCGTCTTGGTGAGCCCGTGGCTCGGCCGGTTCGTGGCCGCCGGCGTCATGTTCGTGGCCGACGATTCCCGCCTGGCGCTCATCGCGTTCTTCTCGGCCGCCGGCATCATTCCGGGCCTCGCCGTCGCCATGGCGTTGTACCGGCCCTCCATTCGCCGCACCGAACCAATCGGCGGTGGTTGGGCTCTTCGCCGCCAACTACTCAGCTTCGGTAGCCGAGCGACGTTCGGCTCGGCTGCCTCCCTGGCCGATCGGCGCATCGATCAGGTGCTGATGCTGCCCCTGGCCAGCAGTCTGGAGGCCGGGCTCTACGTGGTGGCCGTCACCGTGGCCGAGATCCCCGATGCCTTGACCCGGTCGGTTCGCTCGGTGCTCCTCGCCGAGCATTCCAAGGAGCCGAGCACCGAAGCGTTCCTGCGGACGTTCCGCACCACGCTGGCCATGGTCATCGTCGTTGCCGCCGGGATCGCCATCACCGCTCCCATCGCCATCCCGCTCGTGTTCGGTGACGCGTTCGGACCCGCGGTGCCCGCCACGCTGATCCTGCTCGTCGCCACCATTCCCCTCACGGTCCAGGCGCTGGCCGGAACAGGGCTCTACCTCGCCGACCAGCCGGGCCGCTACGGCGCCATCCGGATCGTGGGTGTGGTCACCAACGTCGTGCTGCTCTCGCTCCTCGCCCCGAGCCATGGCGCGGTCGGGGCTGCCTTCGCCTCGCTCGGGGCGTACACCGTGACGGCGATCATCTCATTGCGATCGCTGCGGTCCTCCTTCGACCGGCCCCCGCTACGCCGGTTCGTCCTCACACGTGACGACCTCGCCGATGCGCTCGATCAGCTCGGACGAGCACGTGTCCTGCTCGACACCCGTCGGCGGGCCATCTCGCCCACACCCGTCATCTGGTTCCTCAGCGCAGTGGTGGTCGGGCTCATCGCCGCCGTGCTGGTGGTGGCCGCACCCGCGCTCGGGGTCGGCCTGGCTCTGGCCATCGTGGCCGCCGCCATGCTCCTGCGGAGCGCCGAACCACCGGCGTCGGCCGTGGCCAGCCTGTACCTCGTCCTGGTGGTCTTCCCCGTGGTCCGGGGTGTCCCACAGGAGATCTCGTTCGGCGCCTTCACCGTGGACGCGCACCTCCTGCTCCTGCCGCTGCTGGTCCTGCCGGCCCTGCGGACGCGACCGTCGCCGACGCTCGCCCGCCCCGTGGTGTTCTTCTCGTTCGCCGTCACCTTCATGGCGCTGTGGGGTGTGGCATCAGGGGCACCGTTGCTGGCCGTCGTGCAGGACCTGCGTCTCCCGCTGATGTTCATCGGCGGGTTCATGGCCGGTCTCATCATCATTCGCCAGCGAGGAGTGGGGCGCCTGGCCCAGATCGGCATGCTGGTCACCGGCGCGACGGCCGCGTTGATCCTGCTCCAACTGACCACATCCATCAGCCTCTTGGAGGGCCGGGTCCGGGCCGCGACCAACATCTCCCGCTCGGCCGCCGACCTGGCGTCGGCCACCAGGTTCCTCGTGAGCAGCGAGGACCTGGCCCTCGTGATCCTGGTGTTGTCGGTGTTCGTGCTCGCCCTGCGCTGGGCCCCGCTGACCGGCGTCTGGGGCCTGTCGCTGCTGTCGGGGATCGTGGTGCTGACCCAGTCGTTGTCCCGCCAGCTCATCGTCGGGCTGCTGATCGCCAGCTTCTTGTCGATGTTCATCCGACGCACGGCGTCACGGCTGATCACGGTCGCTGTCGTCGGGGTGGTCGCCGTCGGCCTGGTGGGCGGACTGGCCGGTCTGGCCGCCGATTTCGGTCTCCTGCCCGGCGAGGAGTCCACCGTCGGCGTGCAGGCCGCCGCCTTCGAGGAGCGCGTGCTCGGCGGGTTCCGCAGTGAGACCCTGGCCGGCGACCAGGGCATCAGTTGGCGTTCGCGGGAGAACGACTACGCATCGGCCGCGCTGTCCGAACAGCTCTTCACCGGTGTCGGTCTGGGACGGCCGTACCGGCCCGAGGTCAGATTCGAGCCCTTCGGATCCCCGACCTTCTTCCGCCGCTGGGTCCACAACCTCTACCTCTCGTACGGAGCCAAAGGAGGCCTCATCGGGCTCAGCGCGTTGGTCTGGGTCATGCTCGCGCCCCTACTGGTGGCATGGAAGCGGGCCCGCACCCGAGGCCTTCCCGACGTCGGCTCCTCGTTGGCCGCCGTCATGTTGCCGGCCTTCGCCGTGATGAGCCTGGTCGATCCCGTGTACCTGAACTCACCGACCGGCGCCGTAACCGGCTGTCTGCTCGCCATACTGGCCCTCGATGCGACCGCCCCCCGTTCCTCATCCGTTGCTGTGGGCCGTCGAGCTCACGACGGTGCTTCCGAGCGAGCCGTGGCGGTGAGCCCCCGTGGCTGAACCCCGCAGTCTGGACATCGGGGTGTACGGCATCCGCGGCATTCCCTCCACCTACAGCGGCTACGAGACCTTCGCCAGCGTGTTGCTGCCCGAGCTGGTGCGGCGGGGACATCGGGTCACGGCGTACTGCCGCGGGCGGCGGCAACACGACTCCTTCGAGGGAGTGCGTTGCGTGTACCTGCCATCGGTCCGGACCAAACAGCTCGACACGCTGTCGCACGGGGCCGTGGCGACGATCGCCGGGCGGCTGCACCGCCACGACGTGCTTTTGGTCATGAACGTCTCGAATGCGCTGTTCACCTGGCTGCCCCGCTACACCGGTCAGCCGGTTGCTCTCAACGTCGACGGTCAGGAATGGCTCAGAGGCAAGTGGGGGAAGACGGCCCGCCGGCTGTTCTACCGAAGCGCCCGGATCAGCAAGAGGACCGCCAACCTGTTGATCACCGACTGCGACGCCATGCAGGACCACTATCGCCAGGAGTTCGACGCCGAGTCGGTCGTGATCCCCTACTGCTGGACCAACCTCGTGGGCCCCGAGGACGAAGCCGACGCGTCGGCGGTGCTCGACGAGCTCGGGCTGGAGCCGTACCAGTACTTCGTGTCGGGTGGCCGATTGATCCCCGAGAACAACATCCACCTCATCGCCGAGGCCTACCACCAGAGCAGCCGGCGGGAGCCGCTGGCCATCGTCGGCAAGGCCAACTACGAGTCCATCGTGGCCCAGCGAGTACTCGAGCTGGAGAAGATCGACTCCCGCATCCGCGTGCTGGGTCACGTCGCCGATCGCCGGGCGTTCGGTCTCCTCCTACGCTTCGCCCGCGGGTACATCCACGGTCACTCGGTGGGTGGCATGAATCCGCAGCTGGTCGAGGCCATGGGCAGCGGCGCGCTGGTGTTCGCCCTGGGCACCGCGTTCAACCGCGAGGTGCTGGGGGAAGCCGGCTTCTATTTCGACGACCCGGCCGACCTGCCTGCGCTGCTCGGTACCGCGCTCCGTGGCGATGGCCTTCAGCAGTCCGTGCGGGCCGCCGCCGAGACGCGAGCCCTTCGCGAGTACTCACTGAAGCGAGCGGCGGACGGCTACGAGAGCGAACTTCGGCGCCTCGTCGCCGGTTGATCGGGCCGGTGGCTCGGCTCAGACCTTGACCGCCACCACCCGGGCATCGCTCCACCCGGCCAGCTTGCGCCGCATCGACACGAGCTCGAGGCCGGCCGCGCCGAGGGCGTCGGACAGCTCCTCGGGGGTGAAGGTGCGCCACGTCCACTCGGTGTCGAAGCCGAGGTAGGAGCCCTTGATCCGACGCTCGAGCCGACGCCGGAGATCCACCAGCGGGCTGGCCATCGAGACATCGACGACCACCAGCGATCGGGCAACCCGAGCCATCTCGGCGAAAAGGCGCAGGCAGGGCTCGGGCGCGAGGTGGCCGACGAAACGAACGGCGGTGACCACCTCGAACGATCCGCGGTCGAACGGCAGCGCCACGGCGTCGCCGTGGACGAAGGGCCGGCTTCGGAGCGCCGGCTTGGCCGCCGCGGTCTCCAGCATCTGGAGCGACCCGTCGAAACCCACGATGTGGCAGGACGGATACCGATCGACGAGGGCGGCGGTGATGCGACCTGATCCGCAGGCGACATCGAGGATGGACGCCGGCGCGCCCCGGTGCGCATCGTCGATCGCCCGGATCACCAGTCGCGTGTCTCGGTCCGAACCCAGGCGCCCCCGCAGTGACGTGAAGCGAGCCCGGTCGTAACGCTGGGCGATGTCATCGTCCTGGTACGCCGCTCGTACGAGCTCCTCGGCCATCGGCGCTTCCCTCGGTGTCATCGTCGGATGGTGGTCCAGAACTCGGCGTAGGCCTCTGCGCTCCGTTCCAGACTGTACGTCTCGGACGCCCAGGCCCTGATACCGGCTCGGTCGGGCAGGCCGTCTCCGGTGACGGCGCGGGCGAGGATGTCGACCAGTCCGTTCGGGCCCCTCGACTGCGGGGCGATGAGATCTCGTTGCAGGGGGCCGAGCGCCTCGGCCACACCTGGCGCGTCGCTGCTCACGATCGGCGTGCCGGCCTGCATCGCCTCGATCCACGTGAGCGGCGGGGTCACTATGGTGTCGGCGCGGGCAACCGGCGCGAGGAAGACGTCGGCGCCGAGGAGGTGGTCCCCGAACGGAGGCGCCTCGGCCGAGGAGCAGACCCGTATCCGGTCGGTGGCCAGGTGCCGATACCGGTTCGGCTCACACTCGGGTTTGAGAAGGAAGACGGCCTCCACGTCGGGATGGGAACGGGTCACCGCCCGCACCGCGTCGTAGGCCAGATGGAGCTCCGCATCACCCAGCTGCTGCGTGTGCCCTGTCCACACGATGAGCTGATCGCCGGTCAACCCATGGCCCTCGGCCAACCGGGCGCGGGCACTGTTCCGGGTGAGGTCGTCGGCCACGGCCGGGTCGGGGTCACTTCCCCAGGGGATGACTCGGCTGCGATCACCAGCCATGGCGCGGGGACGGAGCGCGGTCGCCATCATCGGATTGGCGACCGCGATGCCCGAGGCGAGCCGGGCGCAGCCCGAGAGGTATTGCGACCGCAACCGGTTCACGGTGTAGAAGCCCAGGTAGGACATGGTGACCGTGGCTGGCCGTTGCTGCCAACGCGTCAGACCCGCCCCGACTCCGACGTTGTCCATGAAGTGGATCACCTCCACCTCATGGCGGGCGACGATGGATCGCAGGCGCTTTCGGTGGCGGAGCAGGGTGAGCGGTTGATCCACGAGCGAGGCGGGTTGGCGTTTGAACGAACCGGCGCATTTGGGCGGGTGCGGCTCCCGATCGGCGGTCAGGCGGGTGAGGGCGTAGACCGGTTCCATCGTATAGAGATCCACCGACGTCGGTCCGGCCGCGAACCTTCGACGAGCGGGTTCGCCATGCACGATGGACGCCACCCCAAGCCAGTCCAGCCGTGGCGCGAGGTGGGTCACCAACCCCAACCAGTAGTTCTTGTCACCAGACGACCGATGGGGCACGAAGTCGTGACCCACCAGCAGCACTCTCGGCGGTCGGCTGGGCGCCATGCTCACGATCGAGCCACCCGCCGCCAGTCGGCGATAGCTCGTTCGTGGTAGGACGAGACGGCCGGGAGGACCTCGGTGCCGACGGCGGCATCGACGGCGTCGAGCCACGTGCCCGTGGCGCCGCTCGCCACGAGGCCGGACCAATCCCGACCGAAGAGGTCGCTCAGGAAAGGGTGCTCCCGCCCGACCACCGGGACCGACACCTCGGCGGCACGGATGGCGATACCGCTCTGGTAGTAGCGGGTGTAGGGAATGAGCACCGCGCTCGACCCCGCGATCGACTCGGTGAGCTCGTGCTCGGGGACGAAGTCACCTCGTATCTCCCAGCCGGTGATCTCCGGCCACCCGCGGCCGACGATCACCGGACGGTACCCCCGCCGTCGCAGTTCGGGTCCCAAGCGAGCCAGTAGCTCGACATCACGCACCGGCTTGTACTGACCCAGCACCGCCACGGAGCCGTCAGCCTCGCGGAGCCGGGAACCGGGCGAACCCATCGGGTGTCGAGCCAGCAGCGGCTCGGGCCAACCCCGGTCGACCAGGGCTTCGGCGGCGAGGCTGCTGTGAACGATCGCCTCGACCTGACCGCCGAGAGCCGTCCGGCCGATCCGGCCCGCCACCTGGCCGGTACCGAACTGTCGCCGCATCGGAACAGGATCGTGGAAGACGACTCGCACCCGGGTGCTGTTGCGATGGCCCCAGGCGAACGGATCAGCCAATCCGAACGACGGCCACAGACACACGATCGAGCGACCTTCGCGGCGAAGCTCGCGGCGAATGGCCCGCAGCACCCGTACTCCCCGGAGACCGCGTCCCACGGCGGACGGATCGGCCATCTCGATGCTCGGGAACGCCTCGGTGACCGCGCATGTGCCGCCGGCGGTGAGCATCTCCTCGAGGGTGAGGCAGTAGCGGCCGAGCAGGGTCGGCAGCGGATTCACCAACCGCACCGCTCGGGTCGTCCCGGAAGCGTCAGGCATCAGCGGCCAGTGCCTGCCGCAAGCGATCCATGCGGGCCGGCTGCTGCTCGGTGGGGACGAAGATGAAGTTGTTCACCAGGCGCCGGGCCAGAGCCGTCGACGGCTTGACGAGCCACTTGAGCTGGTTGATCCGACGCCCACGAGTACCGAGTTGCACCGGCGGCACCCACTGCATGTCGGGTCGGAAGGCGTCGAGCTCCTGGAGCCGACCCTGGTGGATGAAGCATCCGTCATAGCCCATCTCACCCATGACCGACCCCAACGCGGCCGGCCCGTCGCCGTGCCGTATCTCGGACTCGACGAGCAGGATCGGGCGATCACGCTCCAGTAGGCCGCGGGTGCCGCGCATGACCGCGAGCTCGTGGCCCTCGACATCGACTTTGATGAAGCCCACCGGACCGAGGTCGAGCGAGTCGAGGCGACACGTCGGCACCAGGATCTGGTCGTGCTCCAGGTCAGGATCGGCATCGGCCCGCAACGAGGCGCGGGGATGGAGGTCCTTGCCCTCGCGACGGGGAACGTGCAGTGCCTGCATGCCCGCCTCATCACTGGCCGCCAAGGGCAGGACGAGGACATCGGGAAACGTGTGCACGAGACGGCGAGACAGCGGCGGCACCGGCTCGAAGGCCACGACTCGACTCGACAGTCGAACCAGCGCGCTGGTGTAGACGCCAACGCTGGCGCCGACATCGATGGCCACGCGGGCGGGATCGACGAGCAGGGGGAGCAGGGCCAGCTCGGGTTCGCCGATCCTGGTCTGCAGTGCGAGCCGCGCGCTGGCCGCGGCCCGAGCAAGACGTGGCGGCTGCCCCATCGACCGGTCAGACGACCTCGGCGTCGGATGGGCGGTCGGCCTTCCTCATCGAGCCGTCGGAATCGCCGTTCGTGCCCGGCAGGTAGTCCTCGGTGTCGGCGACGGGATCGCCGTAGCCGTAGCCGTAGCCCCGGCGGCGATCACGTGCCGCCCGGTTGAGCACGGTGCCCACCACGGGCGCATGGACCTGACGCAGCATCTCCAACGCCCGACTGACATCGCGGGTGTCGCTGTTCTTGGCGTCACAGACCAGGATCGTGGCGTCGACCATGCCGGCGACCACCAGCGGATCGGTCACGGGAAGCACGGGCGGCGTGTCGACGATGATGATGTCGGCCGCCTCACGCAGCGCGTCGAGCAGCCTGCGCGCCGCCGAGCTGCCCAACACCTCGGACGGGTTTGGCGCGGGGTGCCCGGCCGGGATCACGTGGAGCGACAGATCGTGGAAGGGACGACGACACGAGTCGACCGGATCGAGCTGGGTGACGAGCACGTCGGTGACCCCGGGGAAGGCTCGCAGCGAGAAGAGCTTGTGGATCCTCGGCTTCCGCAAGTCGAAGTCGACGATCACGACGAGCTTGCCCGTGCGGGCATAGGCGATGGCCAGGTTGGCGGCCGTGGTGCTCTTCCCGTCGCCGGGCTGGGGGCTGGTGACCTGGACGACCTTGAGCTCGTTCTCGAGCGCCAGGAACTGCAGTGAGGTGCGCAACGTGCGGTACGCCTCTGAGTGCTCCGGCAGGATGTCGTTGCGTGAAAGGACGTCGACCGACCCCTTCTGGGCTGCGGGGATCAGGGCCAGCGTCGGCAATCCGTCGGTGATCCGCTCGAGGGAGGCCTTGTTTCGGACCGAGGTGTCCAGGGTCTCCCGCAGCAGGGCCAGGCCCACACCGAGGATCAGTCCGACGACGACCCCGAGCACGGCGTTACGGGCCACCTGGGGGGTGAAGGGCGACTCGGGGACCTCGGCCTGGCTGATCACCCGGGGCTGGACGGCCCCGAACAGGTCGGCGCTGACCTGTAGTCGCTCCAGTGCGGTCACGTACAACTCTCGGTTGGCCTCGAGCGCGGGGCGGTCGGTGGACGCCGGTCCCAGGCGGTCCAGTTCGTCGTCGATCTGGCTGATGCGGGCCTGGATCACGCCGGCCGAGGCCTCGAGCTCGTTCACGGCGGACTGACGGCGCAGGTCGATGTAGGTCGACGCGTACGTGTTGGCGATGAGGGCCGCCCGGTCGGCGTCGGAGCTGGTGGCCACGAAGTCGATGACGTTGGCGTCGGATGCGGCTTCGGCGCTGATGGTCGCCTCGACCCCGAGACGATCGGAGGCCTCGATCTCGACCGCGAGGCTCTCGATGAACGCCACCTCGGTCTGGACGGCCCGGGCGTCGTTGATGCCGACGCCGGTCTGCTCATCCAGGATCCCTCCGGTCGATTGCTGCGAGTCGAGCAGCACGGTCGCGGTGGCCTGATACATGGGGGTGGCCGCCAGCGAGTAGCCCAGCGCCGCGCCCGCGACGACGAGCGTGGCCAGGGCCACCAACCACCAGCGGCGCCGCAGCACCGACAGGTAATCCCTGAGTGAATGATCGTTGTCCAAGTCGCTCCTAGCGCGCCAGATCTCATGCGAACGCGGACCCCGCCTCGTGCAAGGGTAGCGAAAGAGGCTTCGGCACCGACAAGCGGCGCCCGC
>JAOUEE010000288.1 GCA_029858875.1 Acidimicrobiia bacterium | reverse complement strand
GAGCACATCCCCCAGGTGGCAGACGAGCTCACGGCCGGATGGTTCACCGAGGTGCTGGCTCACACCTGCGGACCGGCCCGCGTCTGCCGCGTCGAACGAGTGGTCATCGGCGACGGCGTGGGGTTCGTCGGCGAGATCATCCGGTGCCGGCTGACCTGGGATCGGCACGACGCGGGTCTACCCCAGTCGGTCATCGTGAAGATCCCCTCACCCCACAAGAAGAACCGGGCCTTGGCCGAGGGCCTGATGGCCTACGAGCGGGAGATCCGCGTGTACCGCGACATCGGCTCCGACCTGGGCCTGCCCATGCCCCGCCTCTACCACTCGGCCATGGATCCGACCCCCGCACCGTGGCTCGAACGCTTCATCATGTGGCTGTTCGAGGTGCTGCCGCTCGCGGCCATCAACTGGCTCGTCGACCGGTTCCTCGGCCTCACCGAGCGCAGCACCCGCCGGTACATCCTGGTGCTCGAGGACATCGCCGATGCCCGGCCACCCGTCCAGGCCCAGGGTGGCTCGGTCGACGATGCCCTGGCTGCCCTGGTCGTGCTGGCGCGGGCCCACGCCCACGCCTGGATGAACCAGTCGCTCGTGGAGGCCAACCCCATCGTGTGGTCGATCGGACGTGGCCCCAAGGTGATCCAGGCCGGCTACGTCCGCAACCGTGACGACTTCCGGAAGCGCTGGGGATCTCGCTTCTCGCCCCGGTTGTTCGACCGGGTCGACGAGATCCAGGACGACATACCGGAGTTGATCGCCCACTTGGCCGGGCCCCCTTGGACCGTGCTCCACGGCGACTTCCGGCTGGACAACATCCTGTTCCGGCCCGACGGCTCGCTGGTGGTGCTCGACTACCAGGGCGTCGGCTACGGCCGGCCGGCGTGGGACGTCGCCTACTTCATCACGACCGCACTCGACGCCGAGCATCGATCCGAGGAGCCACGCCTGCTCACGGCCTATCACCGCGCGCTCGTCGCCGGTGGAGTGGTCGACTACTCGTTCGACCAGTTGTCCGGGGACATCGAACGCTCGAAGGCGCTGCTGGTGCACCGGGTCATCGGCGGAAGCACCCTGATCGACACCGACACCCACGAGATCGACGGCGACGAGACGCTGATCGATCTCATCATGGTTCGCACCATCGGCTGGATGAACCTGGACCAACCCGGAATCGACGGCGGCTGATCACACCGGCCCGGCGACGTGACTGTTGTAGACGAGGAACCGGTGTCCATCGGGGTCGGTCAACACGAACACATCGTGGATGTCACCCGTCATGATCTCGGACACGTCCAGACCCTCGGCCGACCATCGGGCCCGGACCTCGACCAGATCGTCCACCATCAGGTCGAAGGGTGCGTCGCCACCCTCGGTGGGTCCCGGTTGGAGGATCAGGTGCGTGCCGCCACGAAGCTCGAGTATCGCGACCCCGTCCTGATGGACGATCGGTCGCATGCCGATGCGCTGGTAGAAGTCGAAGGCACCGGCCAGATCGTCGACCGTCAGCGAGATGTGACCGACCCACGGTGTGGGCCGTTCGTCGACAGCATCGGTCATCTCGGCTCCTCGGGCTCGTCACCACTGTCCCACGGGCAACGCTAATGGGCCCCCGACCGTCCGGCGGCCACATCGGGGTCTTCCGATTTGCCGGTTGGGTGGCGGCCCGCGGGGGGCTGGCTACCGTCGACCCGATGAGCACGGCCCCGACCCCGCCCCCGATCGACGACAAGGACTGGACCTGGGTACTGGAGCGGCCCTGCCCGGAGTGCGGGTTCGAGGCCGGCACGGTCGACGCGAGCGACGTGGCGAGCATGCTGCGGGCCAATGCCGCCGAGTGGCAGGACCTCCTGCGCCGTCCCGACACCGATCGACTCCGGGCTCGACCCGACGCCGAGCACTGGTCGGCCCTGGAGTACGCCTGCCACGTGCGTGACGTGTTCGAGATCTACGACCAGCGACTGGCGCTGATGTTGGCCGAGGACGGTCCCCACTATCCCAACTGGGACCAGGACGCCAGCGCCGTCGAGGGTCGCTACGACCAGGCCGACCCGGGCGAGGTTGCCGCCCAGCTGATGGCGGCCGGCCTCCGATTGGCCGCCCGGTTCGACACGGTGGGCTCGTACCAGTGGGCCCGGACGGGGTTCCGCGGTGACGGCGCCCGCTTCACCGTCGAGACCTTCGCCCGCTACTTCATCCACGATCCCGTGCACCATCTCGACGACGTGGCCAAGGGTTTCGTCGCCCTCGGCGACGCGTCCTGAACCCGCCCGCCAAAGGAGACCCGTTGGCCATCGAAGACGCACCCTCGATCCGTATCCGCCGGAGTGGACCGCTGGTGGTGTCGGGACCCATCCCGATACGTCGCAAGACCATCGTGAAGAGCGAGCACGGCGAACCCCTGGCCTACCGTTCGTCGGAGCCGCTCGAGGGGTTCAACGCCAGGAAGGGCAACGCCGCCCTGTGCCGATGCGGCGGATCCGGCAACAAACCCTTCTGCGACGGCACCCACATGGGTGTCGACTGGGACCACCACGAGACCGCATCGGGAACGTACGCCGAACGCAGCCGTGAGCTGGGCGGTTCCCGCATCAGCGTGCACGACGACCGCAGCATCTGCGTGCACGCCGGCTTCTGTGGCACCCGGGTCAGCAGCGTCTGGAAGTTGGTCGACGACACCGACGACAGCATCGTGCGCCTCCAGGTGATCAACATGGTGGAGAAGTGCCCATCGGGCGCTCTCACCTTCCGCCTCCCCGACGACGAGAACGACGTCGAGCCGGGACTGCCCATGGAGATCGGAGTGCTCGACGATGGGCCGCTGTGGGTCCAGGGTGGCGTTCCCGTGCAGTGCAGTGACGGCACCACACTGGAGACCCGCAACCGGGTCACGCTGTGTCGGTGCGGTGCGTCGGGCAACAAGCCGCTGTGCGACGGTTCCCACGTCGCCGCGGGGTTCGGCGACTCGGGCTGAGCACCCGGTATTTCGGTGGTGGCCCCACCGGGAGGCTGTGCCACGATGCCTCGGTGAACCAACTCGAAGAGGGCACCGCCCTCACCCTGGATTTCCACAAGCTCCAGAGCATCGCCGAGACCGGGAGTCATGTGGTTCCGGTGGTGCTCCAGGACGCCGACACCGACGAGGTGCTGTTCGTCGGCTACGCCAACGAACTGGCCCTGCGGACCACGCTCGAGGAGGGCGTCGCCGTGCTCTGGTCGACTTCACGCAACGAGCTGTGGAAGAAGGGCGCCACGTCGGGCGACGTCTTGGCGCTGGTCGACGTGCGGGTCAACTGCGAACAGAACTCGCTGCTCTACCGCGTGACCCGGACCCGTGGCGGTGTGTGCCACACCACCGACGCCGCGGGCCAGACCCGCCCCGGCTGCTACTACCGGCGGCTGACGTCGGCTGAAGACATGGAGTTCGTCTGACGTACGGTTGAGCCATGCCGCCCGACCCCCTACATGGTCTTCGCCTCGGCATCCAGGCCGCGCTGCGTCGCCTGGTCAGCCGCGAGGAAGAGCCTCGCGATCTGTCCGATCGGGCCGACGACGGGCTGTTCGGGCCCGACAGCGCCACGTGGGTGGTGCACTGCGACCCGTCGATGTTCGTGGGCGGCATCCGGGCCCTGCTGCTCCAGACCCTGCATCCGCACGTGATGGCGGGGGTCTACGACCACTCCACCTACAAGAGCGATCCCCTGGGGCGGCTGCAACGCACGGCCGAGTTCGTCGGTACCACCACCTACGCACCGGTGGATGAAGCCGAGGCGATGATCGACCGCATCGCCCGGCTGCACCGCAGGGTCACCGGCACGGCACCCGACGGCCAGCCCTATGACGCCACCGACCCGCATCTGCTCGAGTGGGTGCACCTCACCGAGGTGGATTCGTTCCTCCGGGCTCATCAGCGCTACGGAACGGTCCGCCTGGGTCGCCCCGACGCCGACCGGTACGTGGCCGAGATGGCCCAGGTGGCCGAGCGACTGGGTACTGGCCCCACCGCTCGTTCGGTGGCTGAGCTGCGGGCCCGGCTACAGGCCTTCCGACCAGAGCTGACCGCCGGTGCCCAGGCTCACGACACGGTGCGGTTCCTGCTGCGACCGATGCTGGACCTGCGCATGGGGGCGGCGTACGCGACCGTGACCGGCGCGGCCATCGGTCTGCTACCCCGATTCGTTCGTCGCATGTTGTGGTTGCCCCTACCCCCAGGGGTGGAGCCGTTGATGGTACGCCCGGCAGCCACCGGTCTGCTGCGCACCCTCGGCTGGGCCCTGGAGGCCCCGCCCGAGATCGACGTGGCCCGTCGACGAGCCCGCGACCGGGCGAGGCGCCAGGCGGTCTGATGGATCTGGTTCACCTGCAGACGCTGATGGACGACCTCTACGGGGAGGCCGACCGGGCGCGGGGCGTCCCGGCCACGGTGGCCTGGCTGGCCGAGGAGCTGGGCGAGCTGGCCCAGGCGGTTCGCAAGGGAACCCGCGAGCAGCAGCTGCACGAGTTCGGCGATGTCCTGGCCTGGCTGGCCTCGTTGGCCAACCAGATGGACATCTCCCTCGACGACGCCATGGCCCGCTACGTCGACAACCCACCCTGACCCGCGACAGGCTCTGATCCGGCTGGAGGCGACACCGCGCGACCCCGCGGCGAACGACAGCATCCGCAGGTCGGTCGAGGAGCCCCAGCGACGGATCCGACCCCGCGGCGAACGACAGCATCCGCAGGTCGGTCGAGGAGCCCCAGCGACGGATC
>JAOUEE010000287.1 GCA_029858875.1 Acidimicrobiia bacterium | reverse complement strand
GCCGACCAGAACGATTTGCGGGTCGCGATCATCGGAGCGGGCCCCGGCGGTCTGTGCATGGCCATCCGTCTGAAGCAGGCCGGCCACCGCGACTTCGTGTTGTTGGAGAAGGCGGAGGGCATCGGCGGTACCTGGTTCCACAACCGGTATCCGGGGTGTGCCTGCGATGTGCAGTCCCATCTCTACTCGTTCTCGTTCGCGCCCAAGCTGGACTGGTCGCGGCCCTACGCTCGTCAACCCGAGATCCTCGAGTACCTCCAGACCTGCGCCTCGATTCACGGGATCGAATCCCACTGTCGCTTCGACTGCTCCGTCCGGTCCGTGGCGTGGGATGACGACGCCGCTCAGTGGACGCTCACCGTCGAGGGGGGCGAGGCCGTGGAGGCCGACGTCGTGGTCAGTGCCATCGGCATGTTCAACGAGCTGGCCTACCCGTCCATCGATGGGATCGACGCGTTCACGGGCACCCGCATCCACACCGCCCGCTGGGATTGGGACCACGATCTGGCCGGCGAGCGGGTCGCGGTCATCGGCAGCGCAGCCAGCGCCGTACAACTCGTGCCCGAGATCGCCGAGACAGCCGGGAAGGTCCATCTCTTCCAGCGCACGGCCAACTGGGTGCTGCCCAAGGAGGACACGCCGTTCACCGAAGAGGAGCTCGAGCGCTTCCGCACCCACCCCGAGGCCGCGCGTGCACTGCGTCAACAGATCTACGACAACTTCGAGATCGGCTCCACCTTCTCCAATCCAGCCGTGCTGGCCGATCGAGAAGCAGTGGGGCTGGCCGCCATCGAGGCGGTCGAGGATCCGGAGGTGCGGGCGAAACTGCGGCCCCAGCATCCCTTCGGCTGCAAGCGTCCGCTGTTCTCCAATGACTTCTACGCCGCCTTCAACCGCCCGAACGTCGAGCTGGTGACCGAACCCATCGAGGCCATCACCTCGTCGGGAGTCCTGACGGCCGACGGTACCGAACGCGAGGTCGACACGATGGTCTTCGCCACTGGCTTCCAGACCACCAAGTTCCTCTCGGCCATCGACGTCACCGGTCGAGGCGGTCTGGCGCTGACCGACGCGTGGCACGACGGCGCCCAGGCCTATCTCGGCGTCACCACGGCCGGCTTCCCCAACCTGTTCATGCTGTACGGCCCCAACACCAACAACGGCTCGATCATCACCATGATCGAGCACCAGGTCGACCACGTCCTGGGCCTGATCGATCGGCTACAGCGGGACGAGCTGGCGTGGATCGATGTCCGCCCCGACGCCATGGACGACTACAACGACGAGGTGCAGCGCGACATCGATGGGGTGGAGGTGTGGCAGGCCGGCTGCAACACCTACTACCGCACACCGAGCGGCCGGGTGGTCACCCAGTGGCCGCGGTCCATGAAGGAATACGGTGAGCGGGTCCACGACATCGACCCGTCCGCCTTCGAGGTCGGGGTCCGCTAGCGGAAGGGGAGCGCGGTGTCCGATCACCCGTTGTCGGGCCTGAAGGTCATCGAGATGGGCAGCCGGGTGGCGGCACCGTACGTGGGCAAGCTGTTCACCGATGCGGGCGCCCATGTGGTGAAGGTCGAGTCGCCCGCCGGGGACCCGCTGCGTCGGTGGTCGGCGTCGGGGGCCGACATCGGCCCCGACGACGACGGCGCCTGGTTCCGGTTCCTCAACGCCGGCAAGCGGAGCCTGGTGGTGGACCTCGCCACCGACGAGGGCCGGCGGGAGCTGCTCGACCGGGTTCGAGGGGCGCACGTCGTGGTGGACGACCACCCGCCGGCCGCCGCACGGCAGCTCTCCGTCGACCCGGCCTCGCTCCAGGCCGTCAACTCGGCAGCTGTGGTCGCCAGCCTCACCCCCTTCGGCTCGGATGGACCGTGGGCTGATCGCCCGGCCAACGACTTCGTCCTCCAGGCCCTGGTCGGGTCCACGGCCGGTCGTGGGGTACCCGGCGAGGAGCCGTATGCGGTGGGAGGCGACCTGGGTGATTTCGTCGTGGCCGCCTTGACCGCGCCGGCCATCCTCGCCTCCACCCTTCACGCCGTGCGCACCGGTCGTGGTGCCCACATCGACGGCTCCCAGTACGAGGCGATGATGCACGCCTTCCAGACCTATCGACCCATCTTCGACGCCTTCGCGCCCGAGAGGTTGGGCGGGCCGCAGATCGAGATCCCGTCGATCGAACCGGCCAGCGACGGCCTGGTGGGTTTCTGCACCCTCACCGGGCAGCAGTGGCAGGACTTCTGTCTCATGATCGGTGCGCCCGACATGGCCGAGGACCCCGAACTGGCCGGTTTCGGTGAGCGCATGCGCCGACGGGACGAGGTGTGGGAGCGAATCCGCTCGTTCACCACGAAGCACACCGTCGACGAGTTGGTGGCCATGGCCACCGACTTCCGCATCCCGGTGGGGCCCATCGGCACCGGCGACGTCATCGCCGACATCGACCACTTCGAGGCCCGCCACGTGTTCGTGGCGAATCCCCACGGCTTCACCCAACCCCGTCCGCCCTACCACTTCTCCGACTCGCGGCTGGCGCCACTGCGGCCGGCCCCGGCGCTGGGCGGCGACGAGTCCGACCCCGCTGACCCGGATCCTCCGTCGTTGGGGCTCTCGGGCGAGCGGCCTCTCAGTGGTTTGCGGGTGGTGGACCTCTCGGCCTTCTGGGCCGGCCCCATCGCGGCCAACAACCTGCGGGCGCTCGGGGCCGATGTGGTGAAGGTCGAGTCCCACGTTCGCCTCGACGGGATGCGCTGGGCCAGCGGGTTGTCGAAGCCGTTGTTGTGGGAGTGGTCCCCCGTCTACCACGGTGCCAATGCCGGGAAGCGGGTGATCAATCTCGACCTGGCCCAGCCGCGGGGACGTGAGGTGCTGGAGCGTCTGATCACCGACGCCGATGTGGTGATCGAGAACTTCAGCCCCAGGGTGACCGAGGGCTGGGGACTGACCTGGGATCGGGTGCAGCAACTCAACGAGCGGACCGTCTTCGTGCGGGTGCCGGCGTTCGGCCTCGACGGTCCGTGGCGTGACCGCGTCGGCTTCGCGATGACCATGGAGCAGGTCAGCGGATTGGCCCAGCGCACCGGCTCGCCCCACGGACCGCCACTGGTGCCGCGCGGTCCCGTGGACACCATCGCGGGCATGCATGCCATCTTCGCCACGCTGCTGGCCCTGGCGGAGCGGGAGCGGACCGGCCGGGGCCAACACGTGGAGGTGCCACTCATCGAGGGTGCCCTCCAAGCGGCGGCCGAACAGGTCATCGAATGGTCGGCGTACGGCAACCTCCTCACCCGTATGGGCAACCGGTCACCGGCGGCGCAACCGCAGGGGCTCTACCGCTCCCGTCACGATGACGAGTGGCTGGCCATCAGTGTCGAGACCGACCACCAGTGGGAGGCCCTCACCGCCGTCGTCGCTGGGCTGGCCGAGTTGGGCCGCGACGACACCGAAGCGGTCGATGCCACCCTCGCTGCCTGGGCCCGTGGGTTGCCGGTCGAGGCGGGCGCGGCTGCGCTCTGGACGGTCGGTGTGCCCTCGGCGCCGTGTGTGCACGCCGAGCACAGCGCTCGGACCGCCCAGCACGAGCAGCGGGGGTTCATCCAGTGGTACCGCCACGCGGTCGCCGGGTGGGTGCCGTATTCGAGCTTCCCGTTCCAGATCGATGGCCGCCATCTGCCGCTCGGTGGACCGGCGCCGCTCCTGGGTGAGCACACCGCCGCCGTGCTCACCGAGTTGGGCTACGACGCCGACGCCATCGACGAGCTCGCGGCGTCGGGCATCACGGGTGACTGGCCGGCCATGGTCCCTCGGCCCGATGACGATCAGGCCGGGTGATCGAGTCCGCGTCGCGGTCAGGGGTTGGCCTGGATGAACTGCTCGAGGTTGGCGACCAGGATGTCCGGGGCATCCTCCTGGCAGAAGTGGCCCACGCCGGGCAGTTCCACCACGGGAGCGTCCGGCCACAGCGCGCGGAAGTCGGCGATGGCTCGGGCCGGAGGGATGGCCCGGTCCTCCATCCCCTCGAGCAGGATCGCCGGCTTGGACCGCAGGGCCGCGACCCCGTCGAGGCCGGCGACGACGTACTCGAGGATCCGTGCCTCGAAGGCGTCGATGGGGAACTCGTACACGCCGATGGCCGACTCCCAGTCGGGGAACGGGGCGGCGTAGGCACGGATCCAGGTGTCGTCCACGGCCGCCGAGTTCTGGAAGCCGATGATCTTCATTATGGACAAGATGGTGGAGCCGGCGTGGCGCAGCACCTGTTCGGTGCGGCCCGTCTCGAGTCCCTCACCGATCCACCGAAACCAGTCCGACTCGGCGATCTGGGGGACGTCGGGGTCGTCGACCTGCCCGTAGCCGGCCACGGTGTTGGCCAGGAACAGGCGCTTCACCCGCTCGGGATGGCGCACGGTGAATGCGGCAGCGATCGGGCCGCCCCAGTCCTGGGCCACCAGCGTGATGTCGGTGAGGTCGAGGTGCTCGATCAGCGCAGTCAGGTTCTCGGTGTGGGTCTGGAGGGTGTACGGCTGGTCCTGCGGGGTCTCGGACTTCCCGAAGCCCATGTGGTCGGGTACGACGAGCCGGTGGTGGGCGCTGAGTGGGCCGATCATGTGGCGGTACAGGTAGCCCCAGGTGGGCTCGCCGTGGAGGCAGACGATGGGCTCGGCGGTGGCTGAACCCTCGTCCACGAAGTGCTGCCGGAATCCCCGCCCGCTGAAGGTGTGCGGGGCGAACGGGAAGGTGCCGTCGAAGGTCTC
>JAOUEE010000286.1 GCA_029858875.1 Acidimicrobiia bacterium | reverse complement strand
CGGCCTCGTGGTGACGATCACTGCCGGGGTGATCACCGGACGACTCTGGATCGACGCCGAGCTCGACGGGTCGGGCCGATGGGTGGCCTTGACCGGGGTCCACGGGGTGTTCGCCGACGCGGTCGAGACCCGCTACCGGCAAGCAAGCGTCGACCCGGCCCGCTGAGGGTCGCGGTGGAATCCGGGCGCCATCGTCTACGGGCGCTCGTCGCCTATGACGGAGGCCCGTTCCACGGCTTCGCGGCCAACCTGGGCGTGCGCACCGTCGCCGGCGACCTGACCGACGCCCTGCAACAGATACTCGGCGCCGACACCACCATCACCTGTGCCGGGCGCACCGACAAGGGCGTGCACGGATGGGGCCAGGTCATCAGCTTCGACGCGCCTACCGACCATCTGGCGCCGACCGAGCTCCGGCGGGCTCTGAACCACCACTGTGGGCCGGCCATCGTCGTCCGGGCGATCGAGGCAGCGCCCGCGGATTTCGATGCCCGATTCGATGCCATCGCCCGGATCTATCGATACCGCATCCTCCAGGCTCCGGTGGCCGATCCCTTCCGAGCGACCACCCACTGGCACGTCGACCAGCCCCTCGAATTGGCCGCGCTGCGCGCCGGCATCGAGCCGCTGCTGGGCGAGCACGACTTCTCCTCGTTCTGCCGCCGCCCGGCGCCCGGTCCCCGCGGCCACGAACGAACGCTGGTGCGGCGGGTGATGCGCGCCCGATGGCGCGAGCAGGGTGACCGCCTCACCTTCGAGATCGAGGCCTCGGCGTTCTGCCAACAGATGGTGCGGGCCATCGTCGGCACGCTGGTGGAGGTCGGCCGAGGCCGGCGCCGGGCGGGGGATCTGGCCGGCATCCTCGCCGGGCGGGATCGGGGTGCGGCGGGCCAGCTGGCCCCACCCCACGGATTGATGCTGTGGCGGGTCCGCTACGCCGACGAGCCGGGCTGGGTGGTGGACCAGTCGGCTGCCGGATCGCCATCCCCGTGATGTCCCCCCGGATTCCCCATGCCGCGGCACCGGTTTCACCGGCGACGAGGTCCGACCCGGTCACCGGTCGGGGCGGGCGGCGATAAGGTCGCGGGCCATGTCGGATGAACTGGCCCGGATGGATGCCGTGGGACTGGCGCAGCTGATCGCCGCGGGCGAGCTGAGTCCGGTCGAGGCGGTGCAAGGGGCCATCGATCGCATCGAGGCGATGAACCCCCAGCTCAACGCCGTGATCCACAAGACCTACGACAAGGCGCTGGATGCGGCTTCGGGTGATCTGCCCGACGGCCCGTTCCGGGGCGTGCCCTTCCTGTTGAAGGATCTGTGGCCGGCCAGCGCCGGGGATCCCTACCACCTGGGTGTGCAGGGACTGAAGGCCGCGGGCTACACCCATCCGACCGATGCCAACATCACCATGGCCTATCGCGACGCCGGGTTCGTGATCGTGGGTCGCACCAACACGCCTGAGCTGGGTCTGGTGGCCACCACCGAGCCGTTGGCCTACGGGCCGACGCACAATCCCTGGAACACCGACCACGGACCGGGCGGATCATCCGGTGGTGCCGCCGCGGCGGTGGCCTCGGGCATGGTGCCGGCGGCCAACGCCAGCGACGGAGGTGGCTCCATCCGCATCCCGGCGGCCATGTGTGGTCTGGTCGGGCTCAAGCCCAGCCGGGGCCGCATCTCCATGGGGCCCCTCCAGGACGAGTGGGGCAACTCCGTCCAGCACGTGGTGAGCCACAGCGTGCGCGACACCGCCGCCATCCTGGACGCCACGGCGTATCCCTTCCCGGGAGACGGGGTGGTGGCGCCCACCATCGGCCAGCCCTACCTCCCCCTCGTGGGGCGGGACCCGGGCCGGCTGCGCATCGGTGTGGTGGATCACTCGCTGCGGGACGACCTGGAGATGCATCCCGAGGTGGCCGAGGCGGTGCGGACCGCCGGTGACCTGCTCGAATCGCTCGGACACGATGTGGAGCATTCCTATCCCGATGTCCTGGCCGACGATGCGCTGGCCCGGTCGTTCACCGCGCTGTGGGGTGCCGGGGCCAGGTCCAGCATCGACAAGCTCGGCGACTGGCTCGGCCGTCCGCTGACCGAGGACGATGTCGAGCCGGCCACCTGGCTGATGGCGCAGATGGCCGACTCGGTGGGGGCCGCCGATGTGTTGACCATGCAGGGCGCGCAGATGAGCTTCCGCCGCACCGCTGCGCAGTGGTGGGCCGACGGCCACGACCTGTTGCTGACCCCGACCTGCATGCAGCCCGCCCCTCGCCTGGGCGAGCTGGTGGCCACCGATGACCAGCCCATGCGAGGCCTGATCGGCTCGATCCCGTACGCCGCCTTCACCTCGCCGTTCAACGTCACCGGCCAGCCGGGGATCTCGTTGCCCCTGACTCGGACGGTCGACGGCCTGCCCATCGGCATCCAGCTGGTGGCCGCCTACGGCCGTGAGGACCTGCTCATCGGCGTGGCCGGCCAGCTCGAAACCGTGGTTCGTTGGGCCGACAACCGGGCCCCGATGCACCCCTGAGCCCGGTTGTCGCGCCGCGCCCGCCCTGTCCTGAATGGTGGGATCTGTGTCATTGACGCCATGCGGCCTGGGCGTCACGATGACCCCATGCAACGGCGTGTGGTCTTCCTTCTCTACGACGGGGTCCAGCCCATCGACGTGGTGGGTCCCCACGAGGTGTTCGCGGCTGCCAACCGGGTGATGGACGCCCGCCGCCTGTCCACGCCTCGCTACCGACTGGAACGAGTGGCGGCCGGCGCCCGACGCTGCCCATCCGAGTCGGGCCTGGTGCTCGAGGCCGATGGGCCATTGCCCAGCGACGAGGCGGCAATCGACACCATCGTGATCCCGGGAGGCGATGGCACACGCGACCCGACGGTGGTGGGCGAGCTGGCCGCCTGGCTGGCCGACGCCGCGCCGCGCAGTCGGCGGGTGGCCACGGTGTGCAGCGGAGCGTTCGTGGCGGCTGCGGCCGGGCTGTGCGACGGGCGGCGGGTCACCACCCACTGGCAGCGGGCCGATGAGCTGGCCCGCGACTTCCCCGAGGTCACTGTCGACGCCGACCCCATCTACGTGCGTGACGGCGACCTGTGGACCTCGGCCGGCGTCACCGCCGGCATCGATCTGTGCCTGGCTCTGGTGGGGGACGACTGCGGACCCGAGGTGGCGCAGTGGGTGGCGCGCGTCCTGATCGTGCCCTTGCATCGCGCCGGGGGTCAGACGCAGTTCGCGGCACCGGTGTGGTCCGACCCGCCCGCTTCGGATCCCATCCGGGCCGCCTGCGGGCTGATCCACCAGGATCCGGCGGCTGATCACACCGTGCCCCGGTTGGCCGGCCAGGTGGGCCTCTCGCCCCGACACTTCACCCGCCGGTTCCGCACCGAGATCGGCCAGACGCCGGGCCGCTACGTCGAGGCCATCCGCATCGATGCCGCTCGCCGGCTGCTCGAGGTCGAACCGGTCGGCCTGGCCGAGGTGGCCCGTCGGTGCGGATTCGGCACCTCCGAGACCCTCCGCCGCTCGTTCCATCGGCGCTTGGGCCTCTCGCCCGATCACTATCGCCGACAGTCCGTCATCAGCTGAGGAGAGATCCATGCACATCGCCATCCCGTTGTTCCCCGAGGTCACCGTGCTCGACGCCGTCGGGCCCTATGAGGTGCTCCAGCGCCTGCCCGATGCCACCGTCACGTTCGTGGGTCGCCAGACGGGTGAGGTGCGCAGCGACAACGGCTTCCTGGGACTGATCATCGACGCCACCTACGATGACGTCACCGATCCCGACGTCGTGGTGGTGCCGGGGGGCCAGGGGACGCGCCGGCTCATCGGTGAGGGTGATCCCATCATCGACTGGGTCAAGCAGGTCCATGCCACCACCCGTTTCACCACGTCGGTGTGCACTGGCTCGCTGGTGCTGGCCGCCGCCGAGCTGCTCGACGGCCTCACCGCGGCCACGCACTGGGGTGCCACCGACATACTCGAGGACTACGGCGCCACGCCGACGGGCGAGCGGGTGGTCGAGCACCTCGACGAGCGCATCATCACCGCCGCCGGGGTGTCGTCGGGCATCGACATGGCCCTGCGCCTGTCGGAGCTGTTGGTGGATCAGACCGCGGCGCGGGCCATGCAGCTGATGATCGAATACGACCCGCAACCGCCCTTCGACTCGGGCTCGGTCGACAAGGCCGGCGACGAGGTGATGGCCCGCGCCATCGAGTACTTCGCCGTCAAGAAGTAGCGCGCCGGTCGGGCGATGCCGCGCGGCCAGGCGCATGCTGCGACTCGGTTGCGGGGGGACAGGGTGCGGGGTGACCGTCGGTACCTCGTGCCGATGGGGACACCTGCGCGAACCGTGCCATCGACCGGTCGCCCGACGGTGCCGTGTACGCCCGCCTCGCCGACCGCAACCTGGTCGTGCACGACCTCTGCGCCGATCAGCAGGCGGAGTTCGGTCTGGGCGGTGGCGGGTTCTGGCCCCGCCGGCTGTTCTTCTCCACGTGAGCACCGGGGCCCGCCCCCGCCACGCCACTTCGCCGGAGGGCGGTGTTGTCGTTGGGGGTGGTCACCGTTAGCGTTGAGCGGTCGCCGTACACGTCGAACGTTCCGAGAAGCAGCCGTGCCCACCTACAGTCCGAAGACCGCCGAGATCGAGCGTGCATGGCACGTCGTCGATGCCGAGGGCATGGTGCTCGGCCGTCTGTCCACCGAGGTGGCGCGCATCCTGCGGGGCAAGCACAAGACCACCTTCGCTCCCCAC
>JAOUEE010000285.1 GCA_029858875.1 Acidimicrobiia bacterium | reverse complement strand
ATCATCGAACGCGCCGCCACCACCCGCACCACCGACAATGACACCACCCTGTGGTTCTGCTCCCAACTCTGCGCCCACAAATACGACGCCAACCCCATCCTTCACCAACCAGCCACCACCACGGGTCGGGCCGCCTCAACGGGCCAAGACCGCCTCCCTTAAGACTCGACATGCGCATCGGAGAGCTCGCCGACGCCGCCGGCGTCAACACCAAGACCGTCCGATACTACGAATCCATCGACCTCATGCCCGAGCCCGACCGCACCCCCGCCGGCTACCGCGACTACGGCCCCGACGCCATCGAGCGTCTCCGTTTCATCCGCGACAGCCAAGCCACCGGCCTCACCCTCGCCGAGATCCAATCCGTCCTCGAACTCAAAGACACCGGCGCCCGCGCCTGCCACCACACCCGCTCCCTACTCACCGAGCACATCGCGGGCATCGCCAGTCAGATCCATCAGCTCCAATCCGCCCGCCGGCAACTCCTCGAACTCGCCGGACGAGCCGCCGACCTCGACCCCAGCGACTGCACCGACCCCAACCGCTGCCAAGTCATCGACAGCCACCGCCACTGGAGCTGACCCGGCTCGGTGGACACAGTGAACTCCCCCTTTCTCACGAACCGGGGGAGCTCAATCAGTTGCCCCTCACCGTGGCCCACCGTCACCCGCCGGTTGCATTCGTCGCGCCCAGGCTGAAGGGTCGTAGCGCGGAGAAGCCCCGACGGGGGGGTACCGTGCGGCATGGCCGACGAAACCCGCGAAGGCTATGACGCGGTGGCGGATGCGTATGCGGACAGTTTCGCACACGAGCTCGATCACAAGCCGTTCGATCGCGAGATCCTCGACGGGTTCGCAGAACTCGTCGAAGACACTGGAGTCGTAGTTGATCTGGGTTGCGGTCCGGGCCAGGTCGCCGCCTATCTGACGGCTCGGGGCGTCGCCGCTCGGGGTGTCGATCTCTCGCCCTGCATGATTGCCCTCGCCCAACAACGCCATCCGCAGCTGAGCTTCCAAGTCGGCGATATGCGCGATCTCGCCTTCGACGACGAGAGCCTGGCGGGGATCGCGGCCTTCTACTCGATCCTCCACATCCCGCGCGACGACGTCCCGGCGGTGCTGGGCGAGCTACATCGGGTCCTGCGTCGGGGCGGGCTACTGCTGGTGGCCTTCCACCTAGGGGATCGGATCGAGCATGTGGACGAGTTCCTGGGCGAACCCGTCTCACTCGATTTCGTCTTCTTCACCACACCCGAGATGGAGCGCCACCTGAACGCGCAAGGCTTCGAGCTCCTCGCGAGCCACGAACGTGACCCCTATCCCGTCGTCGAGGCCCAGACCCGGCGCGCCTACCTACTGGCCCGCCGCCCAGACTGATGTTGCATGCTCTTGGCCACCTGACGCCGGGATCTGGTTGCGTCGTTCAGAGCGTTCAGGCGCCAGCGGCCAGCCCATGCTTGCCGATGGCCTCCCACTGCTCTGGATCATGGCCATAGATCAAACTCGCCCCCCGTGACT
This sequence comes from Acidimicrobiia bacterium, assembly GCA_029858875.1. Taxonomy (GTDB): domain Bacteria; phylum Actinomycetota; class Acidimicrobiia; order Acidimicrobiales; family SHLQ01; genus JAOUEE01. The sequence goes on along the minus strand of JAOUEE010000285.1, from coordinate 3,251 downwards.
GCTCAACACCCATACGACGGACCGCGACAACCTGGCGCTCCCTGCTCACCCCGAACGGCGGCAGGTGCTCATCGACAAGCGTTCGCCGCAGGTAACAGCAGTCACCACAGATGACGAAGGTACCCGCCTCGGTACGGACCCTGACCGACTGGTGACCAGCGGTATGCCCATCCGTGAGCAGGCACGTCACGCTCCCGTCACCGAAAATGTCATGGTCGCCGGCAATCTCCAGTCGATCGTGTCCGAGGTCGATGTCATCGGGGTTGTAGGCGCCACTGGCGACCATCGCCTCGTCATCGCGAGCCGCCCACTCCGCGGCCTGAACAACCAAACGTGCGTTGGGGAACTCCACCAATCCGCCAACGTGATCAAAATGAAGATGGGTGACCACGACCTGATCCACCTGGGCCGGGTCGAAGCCCGCCGTGCGCAACACCGCTCCAGCAGAACCCGTTCCATCAGACCGAAGGTGCACCCGGAACGGCCCGTCGAGGGGGCCCAGTCGCCCCGAGTCGGTGGCAAGCTCCGGGTGCAGGCCCGCATCGATAGCCACAAGTCCGTCGGGATGCTCGATCAAGAACACCGGGACCGGATAGGTCAGCTCACCTGTCTCACCCTCGAGAAACCCGCCCAGAGCCGAGGTCATCGATCCCGTGGAGAACATCTGCAGTCGAACGGCAACAAGCGACACGCCCACGACCGTAGCCCCACGCGGCTTGGGTGGGTCTGCCCACCGTGTTGGCGCCAGTTGTCACACCGAACCGCCATCCCGTGGGGAGAGCAGACCGGTCTCGTGGTTCCGATCGAGCGGTACCCCGCCTGGTTCGGGGCCATCCATCAGGTACTGCCATTCTGGCACATGGCCAACGTGCTCCGCGATGGCCTGACGTCGGGCCTGGTCGTTTCACATTGGCCGGTCCTACGCGGTGCTGACGGCATGGTTGATCGCCGCCTGGGGGGTGACCACCTGGGTGGTCACCCCCCGCGGGTGACGAGCTTCTCGGGGCTCAGCGCCATACGAACAGCTCCGGCTTCGCTCCGCGACATCTGGTTGGCCGACCGATCTCAGCGACGTCAGCATCTTGACGTCGCGACGCGGCCGTGGGTCGTGCGGGAGCGTCTGCTCCAGCTGATGGCCGACGGTGACGCCGCGCGGTCCCCGGGTTGAACCAGCCGACTTACCCCAGCCGCACGCAGCAGGTCGCGGACGGACCGACAACACGCCGCCAAGCAGCCGCTAAGCGCCGATCCGACCCCACCGACTGCCGCGGCCCGCCGACACGGACGCCGCAGTTAGGATCCAATTGCACACCTTGATCAGACAGGCGACTACCCGTGAGCGTCCCCGCCGATATCGTCTCGAGCGTTCGGGCTCGCGTCTCGGACCGCAAGGCCCGCCGACAGCGAGACGGCCTCATCGCCAGGATCGGTGAGCTCACCTATGCGCAACGCACCGAGACGGCCGTCAGCTACGAAACCGAGATCGCCACTCTGGTCGAGGAGATCCGCCACCTCGAACGCACCGAAGAGCTCCGCCACCGTCGGAACATCGCCGATACCGACGGTTAGCAGCGTCGCGACAGCCCGGCGACCCCGGTCACGATCCATACGTCCAGTCAGGCCGCTTCTGGCGCTGTCGGGCGTCGAGGGTGAACCGGTCATCGGCCAGGTCGACGATCTTGGTGATCAACAGATCGCGTCGCTCCGCCCCGGTCCGGCTGCGTCGCATCGATGGCAGCAGGCTCTGGATCACTCGTTGTTCCTGGGTGGGCAGATAGCACCGGGAGGCGTCAGCCACCGTCGAGAGCCGACCGGACACGACGCCGAGGTCGACCGCGACCCCGCTGGGGGACTCGAGCAGTGAGGTGAGGTGCTCGCACCCGAGCTTGCATGCTGGGCACTGCCCGCACGACTCGACATACAAGAAGCGCGACACGGCTGCAGCCAGCTCGACAGGATCGGTGCGATCATCGAACACGATGAATCCGCCGGTGCCGAGGCCACTGCCGATCTCGCTCATCGCTTCGTAGCTCGCACCCACCTCGAGATCGTCCGGTCCGAGCACCGGGTTCGAAACGCCCGACAACACGAAAGCGACATCTCGACCGTGGGGCATCCCCCCGCCGACGGTCTCGATGATCTCGACGACGGGTGTGCCGAGCTCGAACTCCTCGACACCATGACGGCGCGTGTCGCCAGAAACCGTGCACACGATCGTGCCAGGCGATTCGGCCGTGCCGAAGGATCGATACCACTCGCCACCGTTGCGGACGATCGATGGGATCGCACTCAGGGTCTCGACGTTGTTCACCAGCGTCGGATTCGACGCAACCTGGCCGACGGCTCCCGTCGAGGACCCCGCCGACCATCCCATCTGCGGGTTGTTCGTGAACAGCCCGTACAGATAGGGCGGCAACATCCGCGGCAACGGATCTTCGCCTTCGATCACCTCGAGGAGAGCCTTCTCCTCACCGAAGAGGTACTCGTCCGGGCCGCTCACCAACTCGACGGCGATGTCCGGTACCCATCCGGCCGCTTGGATCTCTTCGACTGCGCTGGCGACCAGTGCGGCTTCGCGTGAGAAGGATCGCTTCAAGGCGACGAATGTACGGCGCGCTCCCAGGACCCATGCGGAGAGCAGCAACCCCTCGACGAGCTGGTAAGGGTTGTGGCGTATCAGGAACCGATCCTTGAACGTGCCGGGCTCGCCCTCGGCGCCGTTGGCCACGACGAACCGTTCTCCCACACCGTCACCGCCCGCGGCGATCGCCTGCCATTTCAAACCGACGGGGAACCCCGCACCACCGCGACCCCGGAGCCCTGACAGCGTCACCTCATCGAGTACGCCACCGACGCCCAGTTCCCTTGCTTTCGAGATGGCGCGTCCGCCGCCGCGTTCGATGTAGGCATCGAGCGACGTGACTGGTGGACCATCCAACAACAGGCGGTGCACACCCACGATCTACTCCTCCCGACCAGAATTGCTCGAGTCCATCAGCAGGCGTCCGTCTCCGCCAGCATGGCCGTCGATGGTGCAAGTCGAGCCAGGATGCGTCGATCAGCAGGCCACGCGTCGAACAGCGCCTCAGCAGGGATGCGCCCCGCGCCGTACCGCAATGCTAGCGCGACGACAATGATGTCGTCGAGGGGCCCGATGATCGGCAGGAACTCCGGAATCAGATCGATCGGCGACAGGACCCACAACCCCGCGAATCCGACCACCAGCTTCACCCGCTTGGGCACCCGCGGAT
>JAOUEE010000284.1 GCA_029858875.1 Acidimicrobiia bacterium | reverse complement strand
AGGGCGGCCGGTGGGGTCATCCGTCCTCGCCGAAGGCCGCCAGCGCCGCACCGCTGGCTTCGTCGAAGGCGGCGACGAAGTCACCGGCGGCGTAGTCGGCATCGGCCCCCGTGGGCGGTGTGCCCTTCATGCCGGCGACGAAGAAGTGCTGTCCACCGACGATGTGGTTGATCAGCTCGCTCACGTTCCACGAGGCGCAGGGCGTCGCCTCGCTCAGCTGATCGGCCTGCACGCCTTCGAGGACGGAGCGGGTGGCCGCGATGGCTTGTTCGTACGGTTGCGTGCTCATGGTGATCTCCGGTTATTCGGGTCGGTGATTGCGGGCCGCATCCTAGTGCGGGGCGGCCCGAGCCGCCCGGCCCATCCTCGAACGCCGCTGGTGCACGTCGGCCCCCTGACTTAACGTCGCGCCATGTCGAATCGACGTGGCCTGGCCGGAGCCGTCCTGATGGTGCTGGTGGTCACCGTGGCATTGTTGGCGCCGGTGGACGCCGCCGCGACCAACACGGTTGCGCCACCGCGGGCCGCCGCCTCGCCGGGCGGCGAGCTGCTGTACTCCACCGAGGGCAATCGCCTGCGTCGCTACGACGTCGACACCATCGGCACCGGTGGTTTCGCCGAGGATGTGCTGGTCGAGCGGGCGGCCGACGATCCCCAGGCCGGACGTGACATCAACGGCGAGATCTGCGCCCTCCCCGACGGGTCGGGCCGCTTCATCGCCGGGGAGGACACCGGCCAACCCACGCCCCCTGCCGGCTGGGGTGTGTTCGCAGCCGACGGCACCCAGGTCGGCAAGCTCACGGCCACCTACAACGTGCCCGGTGCCGAACCCTTCGGCTGCGAGTTCGGCCCCGACGGCAACCTGTTCACCAGCGAGGTCGGATTCCAGGGGTTCGGGACGGCCAACGGACAGCTCATCATCTGGTTCCCGCCCTACGACGGGTTCCCCGGGCCCAGCGGCACCTACCCGGACACCAATGAGCCGTCCACCAACTTCTGCAAGCTGGCCACTGATCTCGGTACGGCCGGAGCGGTGGCGGTGGACGGGCAGGGGCGGGTCTACGTGAGCCAGTCGTCGCTGCTGTCGATCGAGCGGTTCTCGCCGCCCTTCCCCACCGGGCCCGACGCGGCCGGCGGTTGCGGTGGCGTCGACGCCACCGGCGCGCCGATGGCCGACACCGTCCAGCGCGAGACGTTCGCCACCCCGTCTGACGGGATGCTCACGTTCTCGGGAATCGCCCTGGCACCCAACGGCAATCTCTACGCCTCCAGCGTGCTCACCGGCCGGATCGCCGAGTACGACCTCGAAGGCAACGTGGTGCGCCTCATCCTGGCTCCCGAAGCCGACCTGCCACCGATCCCCACCGGCCACCCACAGGGCCTGGCCGTGGGCCGCGACGGCTCCGTCTACTACGCCGACCTCGATCTGGTCGGCACCCTCCCCAACGTGCGTCCCGGCCCCAACGGCAAGGTGTGGCGTATCGCATTCGATGCCGACGACGAACCGTTGCCCCCCATGATCGTGCGCGAGGGACTGGCCTTCCCCGACGGGGTGGCCATCATCGAGGGCGACCTCGAGCGGGCCGATCCGCCACCGCCGGACTGGCCCACCTTGGCCGGCGGTCCCGAACGCCGCTTCTTCAACCCGGGTGAGCAGTGGCTCACCGCCGACAACACCGATTCGTTGGTCGAGAAGTGGCGCTTCGCGACCGACGCCGTGGTCACCTCCTCACCTTCGGTCTCGGTCGTGGATCTTCCTGGCCGCGGCCCGAGCCGCGTCGTCTTCTTCACATCGTGGGACGGCTTCTTCTACGCCGCCGACTTCGACACCGGCGAGGAGCTGTGGCGAGTCGCATGGGAGGACCAGCCCGGATCGTCCTTCCCGGCGGCGGCCTCTCCCACCGTTGCCGACATCGGCGGACAGCGCCTGGTGTTCGTGGCCGCGGGCGAGCACCTGTACGCGCTGGATGCGGCCACGGGCGCCGAGGCCTGGCGGTTCGCGGCGGGAACGGGATGTCGTGACGCCACAACCGGCGTGCCACCGGGCCTTTGCAGTTTCATCGGCGAGCGCAACCAGATCGAGTCGACGCCGTTGGTCGCCGGGGGCACGGTGTACGTCGGCATGGACGTCAACGACGTGGCTACGGGGAAGGGCGGGTTCTTCGCCATCGACGCCGAGTCGGGCACCCTGGTGTGGTACTTCGACGTCGAGACCGGATCGGTGTGCCGCCCCCGTCCGTCCGACCAGGTCCGCCGCTTCGACGGCTACCACTCCGAGCAACAACTCGGGTTGGCGGCCGGCTTCCTGACCTCCCGATCGGGCTGCGGCCACGACCGCACCACCACCGGGTGCGGCAACGTCTGGTCGTCGGCCGCCCACGACCGCGACCGAGGCCTCCTGTTCTTCGGGACCAGCAACTGTGACACCGATGCCGACCCGGCCACACCGACACCGGGCCCCACCATGCCGCCCTACGACGAAGCGTTGGTCGCCCTCCGGATGGACGGCCGACCGGCCTGGCGGTGGCGACCGCGCGAGGTCGACAACGACGACCTGGCCTTCGGGGCGGCACCCAACCTGTTCACGATCGATGTCGATGGTCAGGCCACCGATGTGGTGGGCATCGGCAACAAGGACGGCACGTACTACGTGGTCGATCGCGACGGCGTCAACGCCCGCAACGGCGTCACGTGGAACGATCCCGATCCGACCGGATTGCCGTACTGGGCGACCAACGTGGTGCCCGGCGGGGCCATCGGTGGCATCATCGCCACCGCCTCGGTCGACGAGGCCACCCGCCGGGTGTTCTTCTCCACCGCTCCGGGTCTCAGCGTGGGCAATCCGCAGCGTCCCACCGTGCACGCCCTCGATCTGGACACCGGTGCCGTGGTCTGGCAGAACCGCGAGACGTCGTTCCCGGCGGGCGACGCCAGCTACGGCGCCACCAGTGGTGTGCCCGGTGTGGTGCTGGTCGGCAGCGTCATCACCCCGCACCTACGGATGTACGACGCCAGCGACGGCACGCTGCTGTTCGACGAGAACATCGGTCAACCGGGCACCCTGTCGGGCATCGCCTCGGGCACGGCGGTCATCGACGGCACGCTGCTGGTGGGCGCCGGGATCGGCAGCCGGACCAGCAGCGGATCGAGCCCCGGTGACTTCGCGGCGAACACGCCCTCGGCGCTCATCGCCCTGTGCGTCCCCGGCACCCTCGCCTGTCCGGGTCCTGCTCCCACGATCCGCCCTGGTCTGGTCGAGGTCGCCGAAGGCGACCGGGGCATCGTCACGGCCCGCGTGCCGGTCTCGCTGTCGTTCCCCTCGCAGGCGCCGGTCACCGTCGCGTGGGAGACGTTTCCCTGGCCGGGGACGGCCACCGCCCCCGACGACCTCGTGTCCGCCTCGGGCACCGTCACCTTCGCCCCGGGCCAGACCACTGCGGTCGTCGAGGTGTCCATCGTCGGCGACCGGGAGGACGAGGACGACGAGATCGCCCTGGTCCGATTCCACCAGCCCACCAACGCCACCGTGGGTGGCTTCTTCGGGTTGGGCGCGGTGCGCATACTCGACGACGACCCTCCACCGATCCTTCGCCCCCGGCGCAGCCAGATCACCGAGGGCGACCTGGCCACCACCGAGCTCCGCATCCCCGTACGGCTGTCACGAGTCAGTGGTCGGGAGGTGCAGGTGTCGTGGCGAACGGTCGACGGCACGGCCACCGCCCCCACCGACTACCTCGCCTCGTCGGGACGCCTGCTGTTCGCACCCGGCCAGCGCAACGCCGAGATCGTCATCGAGGTGGTCGGCGACACGGTGGCCGAACCGCGCCGCGAGCGTCTGTCCATCGACTTCGTCGATCCGGTCAACGCCACCATCGAGCCAGCCCGGGTCAGCGTGATCATCGTGGACGACGACTGACCGCCCCGAACCCGCCGCAGACCGCTCAGATCAGCTTGGTGGTGGCGGCGATCTCGGGGAAGTGACAGGCCACTTCGTGCCCGATACCGGGGTCGTTCAGGACCGGCTGTTCGACGGCGCAGATCTCCTCGGCCTTCCAGCAGCGGGTCCGGAATCGGCATCCCGACGGCGGATCGACCGGGCTGGGCACGCTGCCCTCGAGCACGATCCGTTCGCGGGCCCGCTCGCGGATGGGGTCGGGCACCGGGACGGCCGAGACCAGGGCGCGGGTGTAGGGGTGCACCGGGTTCTCGTAGATGGCGCGGCGTTCGCCCTGCTCCACGATCCGACCCATGTACATCACGGCGACCCGGTGGCTGATGTGACGGACCACCGACAGGTCGTGGGCGATGAACACGTAGGCCAGCCCCATCTGGTCCTGGAGGCGGCGCAGGAGGTTCACCACGCCGGCCTGGATCGAGACGTCGAGGGCCGACACCGGCTCGTCCAGCACGATCAGCTCCGGATCGAGCGTGAGGGCCCGGGCGATACCGATGCGCTGACGCTGGCCGCCGGAGAACTCGTGGGGGAACCGGCGGGCGTGCTCGGGTGACAGGCCCACCGTCTCCAGCAGTTCGGCCACCGTGTCGCGGCGGGTCGAGGCCGACATGTCGAAGTGCACCTTCAGCGGCTCGGTGAGCGTGTCACCCACGTTGCGGCGGGGGTTGAGCGACGCGTACGGGTCCTGGAACACGATCTGGAGGCGGCGCCGCATGGTCTTTCGGGAGCGGCCCTTGAGGCCGTCGATGCGCTGCCCGTCGAAGCTCACCGATCCCGACGTGGGCCGGATGAGGTCGAGCAGCATGCGGCCGGAG
>JAOUEE010000029.1 GCA_029858875.1 Acidimicrobiia bacterium | reverse complement strand
ACCACGTCGGCCCAGGACTTGTGACGGCCGGGGTACCGACCACGTGGAAGGCACCCTGCTCGGGATCGATCACGATGTCGTCGACACTGGCCTCGAGCAGATCGGCGGCGATCTCCTTGGCCTTGTCGACCACCTCGCCGGCGGCCACATGGACAGCCGAGCCGCCCAACTGGGTGGACCGCGACCCGAAGGTGCCCGTGCCCTGAGCGACCTGGTCGGTGTCGCCCTGGACGATCTCGATGTCGTCGACCGCCATCCCCAGCTGATCGGCCGCGATCTGGGCGAACGTGGTCTTGTGGCTCTGGCCGTGGCTGAAGGAGCCGGAGTAGGCCCGGGCCTTGCCGTCGGGGGTGATCTCGACCTTGGCGTACTCGTTGCCGCCCGGCGCGGGGCCGGCGGTGATCTCGACGTAGGCCACCGCGCCGATGCCCAACTGCTTGGTGTCACCCGCCTCCCGCCGCTTGGCCTGGTCGGCCCGCAACTCGTCGATCCCGGCTGCCTCGAGGGCCAGATCCATGGCCTGGTCGTACTCGCCGCTGTCGTAGACCGCGCCGAGTCCCGTGTCGTGGGGGAACTCGGTGATGAAGTTCTTGCGGCGCAACTCGACCGGGTCCATGCCGATCTCGGCCGCATAGAGGTCGACGCCCCGCTCCACGCTGACGGTGGCTTCCGGGCGACCGGCCCCCCGGTAGGCCTCGGTGGGCGTGGTGTTGGTGATCACCGCGCGGGCCGCCGTCTCGACGTTGGGCACGTTGTAGTTGCCCACCGCCATCTGGTGGGTGAACAAGGGCAGGAACGGCCCCATTCGAGCGTAGGCCCCGGAGTCGGCGAGGATCTCGAGGCGCAGATGGGTGATGTCACCGTCGCGCGTGCCGCCCAGCGTGATGGTGTGGGTGTGGGCTCGACCCGGCCCCATGGCGATCATGTTCTCCGTACGGGTTTCGAACCACCGAACGGGCCGACCGACCTTGCGGGCGAGGAAGGGCAACAGCACGTCTTCGGGGTACGGCGCGATCTTGGCCCCGAACCCACCGCCGACATCGGGACACACCATGTGGGTCTGCTCGGGGGTCAGGCCGTACATGCCTGCGAGGGCCCCTTTCACGCCGTGGGGAGCCTGGTTGCTCATCCAGAAGTACAGCTCGTCGCCATCCCAGGCGCACGCCGCCGAGCGGACCTCGAGGGGAGCGGCGGCCGTGCGATGGTTCACCACCCGCTGTTTGATCGTGACCTCGCACCCGTCGAAGAAGTCGTCGGTGAGACCGGTCACCATCCCCATGTTGGCGAAGTCGATGGCGATGTTGGTGCCGACGTCCTCGAAGACGATGTTCTGATCGGTGGCCGCCTCCTCCATGTCGACGACGGCCGTCAACGGCTCGTAGTCGACGTACACCATCTCGGCCGCATCCTCCCCTTGGGCCGCCGTCTCACTCACGATCACGGCGACGCATTCGCCGACGAACCGCACCCGCTCGGTGGCCAGGATCGGCCGGTTCAGCATCGACGGCGGGAACATGGGCACCATGCCCGGCAACACGCTGGTGGCCTCGTCGAGATCGGCGTGGGTGTAGACCCCCAGAACCCCCGGCATGGTCTGGGCCTCGCTGGTGTCGACCCCGGTGATCACCGCGTGGGCCATGGTGGAGCGAACGTACGTGACGTGAGCCGCCCCTTCGAGCCTGGGAACGCGGAGATCGGCCGTGTAGGTCGCCCCCGTGGTGAGGAAGGCAGGGTCCTCCTTGCGAAGAACTCGGGTGCCGACAACGCTCATCAGAAGTCCCCTCTGTGGTGGGCTCGGGTCGGGACCCGAGGCGAAGCAGGCTCAACATAGCCGCAGCGATGCGACGTCACGAATGCCGGCACCGCAGGCGAACGCGGGATCCGGACGGGTGGTTCAGAAGGGCCAGGCGTGGAACCAGGTGGCGTCGCGCTCGGGTGGCGGCAGCACGGCGTAGGCCTCCTCGTCCGGATACACCAGGTCGTACTCGGCCCGGGCCCGGCGCTCGATCTCGAGCGTGGTACCCAGCGCATTGCGGCGGGCCTCGAGGTCGGCGTTGTCGGCCTGAAGGGTGTTCAGCTCGGAACGCAGCTCGGAGGCCTCGCCTCGCGTCTGCCACCAGGCCCGGGCCGGCACGGCGACGGTGGCGATGCTGATCAGCACGGCCACGCCCACCATCACCAGCACGGCGAAGCGATTGCCACGGCGGCGGGGGCCCCGCTCGCCGGCGGTGGCGCGTCGGCGCGGTCGTTTCACCGACCGCCTCCGGCCAGGGCCGAGCGGCCCCGGAACGACGCCGCCTCGCCCAGGTCCTCCTCGATGCGGAGCAGCTGGTTGTACTTGGCCACGCGGTCACTGCGGGCCGGCGCGCCGGTCTTGATCTGTCCACAGTTGGTGGCGACGGCCAGATCGGCGATGGTGACGTCCTCGGTCTCGCCCGAACGGTGCGACATCACCGACGTGTAGCCGTTTCGGGTGGCCAGCTCGACGGCCTCCAGCGTCTCGGTGAGCGTCCCGATCTGGTTGACCTTCACCAGGATCGAGTTGGCCACCCGGGTGTCGATCCCGCGCTGGAGTCGCTCGCTGTTGGTGACGAACAGGTCGTCGCCGACCAATTGCACCTGGTCGCCGATCCGCTCGGTGAGGGCGACCCAGCCGTCCCAGTCCTCCTCGTCCATGCCGTCCTCGACCGACACGATCGGGTATCTCGCGCACCAGTCGGCGAGGAAGTCGGCGAACTCCTCACTCGTCAACGACCGGTCCTCACCCGCGAGCACGTACCGGCCATCGACGTGGAACTCACTGGAGGCCACGTCGAGGGCCAGAGCCATGTCGTCGCCGGGTGTCAGCCCGGTCCGCTCGATGGCATCGATCAGCAACTGGAGCGCCTCCTCGTTGCTGCCGAGGTCGGGGGCGAAACCGCCCTCGTCGCCGATGGCGGTGGACAGGCCACGCTCGGCCAGCACCTTCTTGAGCGTGTGGTACGCCTCGGTCCCCCATCGAAGGGCCTCGGTGAACGACGCCGCGCCGACCGGCATGAACATGAATTCCTGGAGATCCACATTGTTGTCGGCGTGCTCCCCGCCGTTGAGGACATTCAGCATCGGCACCGGCAGGACGTGCGCATTGGCCCCGCCCACGTATCGATACAGCGGAATGTCGAGCTCGGTCGCCGCCGCCTTGGCCACGGCCAGCGACACGCCCAGGATGGCATTGGCCCCCAGCCGGGCCTTGTTCTCGGTGCCGTCGAGCACGATCATCGTCGTGTCGACGAGGCGCTGGTCCAGGGCATCGTGGCCCGTGACGGCATCGGCCAGCTCACCGTTGACGTAGCCGACGGCAGTGGCGACGCCCTTGCCGCCGAACCGGTCGTCGCCGTCACGGAGCTCGACCGCTTCGAACTGCCCGGTTGACGCACCCGAGGGCACGATGGCCCGGCCGGACGCGCCGCTGTCGAGGCCGACCTCGACCTCGACAGTGGGGTTGCCTCGCGAGTCCAGCACCTCTCGGCCGACCACAACCTCGATCTCACTCATCCTGATCCCGTCTCTCGTCCCTCGCGTCGCTGGCTGCGCCGCCGACCGGGCGTGGCGCCGCCGAGGTCAGGCTAGCCAGTCCGCCGGCTCGGTAGCATCACCCTGCGCGCGAATCTGCGCGCGGCGGGCGCGACCAGACCCTCACGACGGAAGCGGCGAGGTCCCCGACTCCTCGGACTTGGCCCGCTCCCACAGCCGCTCCAGCACCTCGGGCCCGGCCGTGGCCAGATCCAGGTCGGCCTCGTCGGCCCAGCGCTCGACCAGACGGAACCGGCGTTCGAATCGGCGACCGGCACCGCGGACCGCCATCTCCGGGTCGTGGTCCAGCACCCGAGCCATGCCCACCGCCGCGAACAACACATCGCCCACCTCGTCCTCGGAGGGGTCGTCCATCACCTCGGCCAGCTCGGCCAACACATCGGCTCGGGTCCCCTCGAAGTCGGCCACACCGAACCCCAGCGCCGCCGCCTTCTTCTGCACCTTCAGGGCGTACAGCGATCCCGGCAGGGCGGCGGGGATGCCGTCCATCACCGAGTCCCGACCCTTCTCGGTCCGCTTCAGCTGCTCCCAACCCGTGACCAGCGCGTCGACCGATGGCGCACCATCTTCGCCGAAGACGTGGGGATGGCGGGCACGGAGCTTGTCATGGACGGTGTCGCACACCTCGGCCACGTCGAACCACCCGCTCTCCGTGGCGAGACGGGCGTGGAGACACACCTGGAACAGCAGGTCGCCCAGCTCCTCGCACAAGGCGTCGGCACCGGCGCCGTCGGCACCCAGATGGTCGATGGCCTCGAGGACCTCGTAGGTCTCCTCCAACAGGTGGCGCCGAAGCGATTCGTGGGTCTGCTGCGCGTCCCATGGACACTCCCGTCGCAGGGTCGCCACCAGCTGATCGAAGCGGACGAAGGGTGCTCCCGGCGGCGTGGCCAGTTCGGGCACGAACAACGCCGTCAGGTGGTCCGGCTCGAATGACCGGTCCAGCTCGGCCCAGGCGACATCGAAGACCGCTTCATCGGGGCTACCCAGACGCTGGAGCACGGTGACAGGACGAGCCGGTGCATCGTCGACGGCCAACTTGATGTCGGACAGCACTGCCTTCGAGTGACAGTGCGCGACCAGCAGTGGGCCCCGCTCGCCGGCGGCGGCGGTCTCGAAACGGTGCCCGTCCACCAACCGCACACCCTGGTCGAAGGGATCGAGACCCAGGCGCACCCAGGCCAGATCCACGAACGACAGTCCGGGGACCAAACGCACGGTCACCTCCGACTGCGCCACCAGCAGATCCACGGTGCGCTCCAGTACGAGCGGCGAACCGGGGACGGCGTAGAGCACGTCACCGTCGGCGGCGGCGGCGAGCAGCTCGTCGGCGATCCGGCGGTACACGGCCTCGAAGGTCGGCTCGGTCTCGTACACGTGGTCGAACGTCGAGGCGGCCGCCACCGCCACGGCGCTCGGATGGCGGGCCGTTCGCAGGTATCGCCGTCGATGAGCAGCGATCGCTTCGACCGCGGCCGATGTGAGCTGCTCGGCCCCCGCCGGCCCCAGGCCGACGACGGTGATGGCGCCCGGATCACCGGATCCGGGCCGACCGCTCACGGCCCGGGCGGCGGGTCGGTGATGGTGGGGCCCGTCGGTACGGTGGCATCGATCCCGGGAGGATCGGCCCCAGGGGGCAGGGCGACGATGCCCTGGTCGGGCACCCACTCGCCGTAGCGGGGATCGACCGTGACATCGTCCTCGCTGTCGATCAGGAACTCGAGATACGCGTCCCGGAGCGTCTCGAGGTCGTCGGCCAGGATGGTTCGACGGGCGATCTCCTGGGCGGACTCGTCGAGGACCGCCGCTTGACGGTCGGTCACCAAGATCACGTGCCATCCGAACTGCGACTCGACCGGTGCGGTCGGGACGCCGATCTCGGCTTCGTTCATGGCGTTCTCGAACTCGGGCACGAACTGACCGGGGGCCGAGCACCCGAGCTCCCCGCCAGCGGGAGCCGACGGCCCCACCGACACCTCCATGGCCAACGTGGCGAAGTCGGCACCAGCCTCGAGCTGGGCGAGAGCGGCGATGGCGTCTTCCTCGGTGTCGACGATGATGTGTGACACGCACGTGTTGCCCACCGGCGGGTTGTCGACCAGCCACTGATCGAGATCCTCGACGGTCGGCTGCTGGATGTCGCTGAGCGCATACGCCAAGCGGATCTGCCCGGCCGAGGTGCGGATCACATCATCGGGTGAGCCGGGGGCGGTCAGGAACTCGCCGTTGAGCAGATCTCCCTCGGAGAGCTGGATTCCCCGGGTCTCCAGTTCGTCGAACACGAGCTGCTCGACGATCCAGCGGGTGATCTCCTCCTGGGGCGGAATGGTGTCGGGGTCGACAGCCGTCGCGGTGGGGATGTTGGGATCCTCGGACTGGGGCGGATCCAGCGCCTCGGGCGGAATGGACTCGATGATGCGGGCCTGGAGCTCATCCTCGGACAGGTCGGTGCTGTTCACCGATGCCACCGGGGAGCCGCTGATCGCGTCCGTCGTCGCCGAACCACAGGCCAGGGCGAACGCGCTGACGAGCGCGGTGAGGACGAGGAGCCTGAGTCGAGACATCGGACCAGCCTACTGGGCCACCGATAGCTGCTCGTGGTCAGGGGGCACCAGTTCAGCCAGCGCACCGATGATGCGAGCCACCAGGTCGCTCTTGCCCTTCAGGGCCAGCTGGAGCTGCTGGGGTTCGGACTTGAACACCGAATCGGGATAGAGCCGCTCCAGGCGGATCTGCTTGCTGATGGGCAGCGTGAGGGGGCTCACCCGCACGACGTAGTCGGGCCCCCCGAAGCCAGGGCCCTTGGTGACGGTGACGTCACGGATGCCCGTCCGGACGCACTCGGCCCGCAGATGCGCCACCTCCAGCAGCGCCTGTGCCGGTGCCGGAACCGGCCCGTAGCGGTCGACCCACTCCCCCTCGATGTCCTCGACACCCGCATCGGTCTCCACCACGGCCAGACGGCGGTAGGCCTCGAGACGGTGCTCCTCCAGCTCGACGTAGTCGGGCGGCAGGAAGGCGTCGATGGGAACCTCGATCTTGATCTCGGCCGGCGGGGTGGGCACCTCCCCCTTCAGGTGCGCGACCGCCTCGGTGACCATCTGGCAGTAGAGGTCGTATCCCACCGCAGCGATGTGGCCCGACTGTCCGGTTCCCAACAGGTTTCCGGCCCCACGGATCTCGAGGTCGCGCATGGCGATCTTGAAGCCGGAGCCCAGCTCGGTGGTCTCGCCGATGGTCTTGAGCCGTTCGTAGGCCTGCTCCGAGAGCGACCGATCGGGCGGGATGAACAGGTAGGCATAGGCCCGTGACCCGGCCCGGCCCACCCGACCACGGAGCTGGTGGAGCTGACCCAGACCCAGCAGGTCGGCCCGATCCACGACCAGCGTGTTGACGGTCGGCATGTCGATGCCCGACTCGATGATGGTGGTGCACACGAGCACGTCGTACTGGCCGTCCCAGAAATCGAGCACCACCTGCTCGAGCGTGCCCTCGTCCATCTGCCCGTGGGCCACCGCGATGCGGGCCTCGGGCACCAGCTCGCGCAGGTCGGCGGCCACATGTTCGATGTCCATCACCCGGTTGTGCACGAAGAACACCTGCCCCTCGCGCAGCAGTTCCCGCCGGATCGCTTCGGCCGAGGCCCGCTCGTCGTACTCCCCGACGTAGGTGAGGATCGGCTGGCGTTCGGCGGGTGGCGTGTGCAGCAACGAGAGGTCACGGATGCCGGTCAGACTCATCTCGAGGGTGCGTGGGATCGGCGTCGCCGTGAGGGTGAGCACGTCGATGTCGGTGCGGAGGGTCTTGATGGCCTCCTTGTGCGACACCCCGAAGCGCTGCTCCTCGTCGACGATCAGCAGACCCAGCCTGGCGAAGCGCACGTCGTCGGACAGCAGGCGGTGGGTGCCGATGATCAGGTCGACTTGGCCGTCGCGCACCCCATCGACCACCGCGAGGGCCTGACCAGGAGTCAGGAACCGGCTGAGCACCTCGACGCGGATGGGATAGCCGGCGAAACGATCGGTGAAGGTCTGGTAGTGCTGCTGGGCCAACAAGGTGGTGGGCACGAGGAGCGCCACCTGCTTGCCGCTCTGTATGGCCTTGAAGGCGGCGCGCAGAGCGATCTCGGTCTTGCCGAACCCGACGTCACCGCACACCAAGCGGTCCATCGGAGACTCCTGCTCCATGTCCTGTTTGACGTCCTCGATCGCTCGCAGCTGGTCGGGCGTCTCCTGGTAGGGGAACGACTCCTCCAGCTCACGCTGCCACGGCGAATCGGGCTCGAAGGCGTGACCGGTGGTGTTGACCCGGGTCTGGTAAAGCACCACCAGCTCCTGGGCGATCTCCTGGACCGCCGAACGCACCTTGGCCTTTGACTTCTCGAAGTCGGCACCGCCCATCCGGCTGAGGGTGGGCGACTCCCCTCCCGTGTAGTGGCGCACCGCATCGATCTGATCCGAGGGCACGTACAGGCGGTCGCCACCGCGGTACTCGAGCAGCAGATAGTCGCGATCCGCGCCACCGATGCCCCGGGTGACCATTCCCCCGAAGCGGGCCACCCCATGGTGATGGTGGACGACGTAGTCGCCGACCTGGAGGTCGTCGAAGAAGCCTGCAGTGTCGCGGCTGGGGCGACGTCGGGCCCGGCGATGCGATCGTCGGCGCCCGGTGATCTCGGCCTCGGACAACATCGCCACCCGGGAGTCGGTGAGCACACAACCCTGTTCGAGCGGTGCCACGACGATCCGACCACCAGGTCTTCGGGCGTCACCGAGCGACTCGACGATCGCGAAATCGAGTCCGAACTGCGACAACAGGTCGCCGATGCGACCAGCAGAGCCGGCTCCGTCGGCTCCGACCACGACGCGGTAGCCGTCGTCGACCAGCTGCCTGAGCTGTTGGGGAAGCGTCGCACCCTCACCCACCACGGGGTTCCAGCCGGTGGCGGCAACCGTGGCCACCTCGGGCCCTTCGGGCACCGCTCCCATGGTCCACACGGGCGCGTCGGATCCCGACAACAGACGGTCGAACTCGACGTGAAGTTGCGGGAAGGCGGCCTCCTCGCCTGCGCCCACGGCACCCCAGGTGCGGGCCAGGGTGGCCGCCAGATCCGCTTCCTCGGCCAGGATGTCGATGGCGCGATCTCGCAGCCGGCGAGGCTCGATGAGCACGGTCAAAGCGTCCGCAGACAGGAGATCGGGAAGCACCGCTTCGCCCGCAGCCAGCCACGGCAGCCACGACTCCATGCCTTCGAAGAACTGACCATCGGCCAGGCGGTCCCATTGCTCGCGTCCCCACGGCTCCGAGGCGACCAGCTCCTCGGCCCGGCGGCGCACATCCTCGGTGGGGACCACCTCCCGACACCCGAAGATCTCGATCTCGCTGACGATGGCCTTGGTCCGCTGGTCGGCCACCGAGAACTCGGTGAGCCGGTCGATCTCGTCGCCCCACAGATCGATCCGCACCGGGACGTCGGCGGTGGACGGGAAGACATCGATGATGGACCCGCGGAGGGCGATCTCGCCGCGGTGCTCCACCTGGGGTTCGCGCCGATAGCCGAGGCCGACCAGTTGTCGGAGCAGTTCATCGACGTCGAGTCGATCGCCAACACCGACCACCAGCGGCTCGACCTCATCGGCATGGGGACACAGCCGCTGGGCCACGGCCCGGATGGGCGACACGACGATCGCTGGAGCCCGGTCCCCCCTGGTGAGCGACCACAACGTGTGCAGCCGGCGGCCCATGGTTTCGACCGACGGGCTGACCCGCTCGAAGGGCAGGGTCTCCCAGGCGGGGAAGACATCGACCTCGTCGTCGCCCAGGTACTGCCGGAGGTCGTTGCCCAGGCGCTCGGCGTCGTGTCCGGTGGGGGTCACGACGAGGATGGGTCGACGCTCGGTCCGGCGGGCCAGGCCGGCCAGGACCAGCGCCCTGGCCGGTTCGGGGACCGCGAGCGTGGCGGAGCGGCGTCCCAGCACGCTCGTGATGGCGGGATCGCTTTCGAGCAGTTCGGGGATGGCGGCGAGGACCGATGTCACGTCACGGCACCGTTGTAGCGGGCCATGGCCGCCTCGGGCCCCTCGGTCAGGATGGTCTCGACGGCGTCGGCCGCCGTTTCGACGACGATGTCGAGCTCGGTCCGGTCGGCCTTGGATGGGCGCCGGAGCACGTAGTCGTGCGTCGGGCCCGGAGGCCGGTCGATGCCGATGCGCACCCGGACGAATTCGGCACTGTGGAGGTGGTCGCGCAGTGACTTCAAACCGTTGTGACCGGCCAGACCACCACCGACCTTCACCTTCATGCGGCCCACCGGCAGGTCCAGCTCGTCGTGGACCACGACCAGCCGGTGCAGGTCGTCGATCCCGTTCTGGCGTACCTGCGGTGCCACCGCCCGCCCGGCCTCGTTCATGTAGGTGAGGGGGAACACCAGCCCCACGCGCCGACCATCGACTCGAATCGAGTCGACCAGGACCTCGCCCTTGGCCGAACGCAGACGGCCGCCGTGACGGGCGGCCAGCCGCTCGACGACCTCGCGACCGACATTGTGACGGGTGCCGGCGTACTTCTCACCCGGGTTTCCGAGCCCGACCACGAGCAGGTCACTCGGCGTGCCGGTTCTCTCGGTCCGGCGCCATCGGGCGGCCATGGGCGTTGCGGCCCGCGACTAGTCGTCGTCGCCGGTGGCGTCGCCCTCAGCCTGATCAGCCTCGCCGGCCGCCTCGCCGCCCTCACCAAGTTCACTCTCGGCCTCGGCCAGGGCCTCAGCGGCCTCGTCCTCGGCCATCGACTCGAGCGTGGAACGGGTGACCATGCCGATGGCGATGGCTTCGTCGGCCTCGACTTCGGTGCGGACGCCGGTCGGCAGGCTCAAGTCGCTCACCCGGAGCGAATCGCCGACGGTGAGTGCAGAGATGTCGGCCACCAGCTCCGACGGGATGGCGTCGGGCCGGCTGTGCACCGACAGGGAGAACATGGTCTGGTCGACCATCCCGTTCTCGGCGATGACCTCGCGGGCCTCACCGACCAGGGTGATGGGCACGTCCACCTGGATCTCCACGTCGGGATCGATGCGCAGGAAGTCGACGTGGACGACCTCGCGCCGCACCGGGTGTCGTTGCAGTTCCTTCACGATGGACAGTTGGTGGGCGCCGTCGACGTCGAGATCGATCAGGGCGTTGAGCCCGGCCTCGGTCGTGAGCGCCTTGCGCAGCGCCGGCCAGTCGACGGCCACGGACTGGGCGTCCTGGCCCATCCCGTAGACCACGCCAGGCACCTTGCCCTCGCTGCGCAGACGGCGGCTGGGGCGAGTGCCGGTGAGGCGACCGGTATCGGCAGCGAGAACGAGCTCGGGCATCGCGGCATGCTCCTGAGGAGAGAAGGGCGTTTGCGAACCGTCGGAGTCTACCGCTGGCGCCGTTCAGAGCCACCGGTGGCCGGGAGCTCGCCGGCCGGACGGATCAGGCCAGGTTGTTGCCGCCGAAGATCTCCGACACCGATGTGTCCTCGAACACCGCCGAGATGGCCCGCGCGATGATCGGCGCCACGCTGACCACATCGAACTTGTCGCACTGCTTCTCGGGCGGCAACGGCAACGTGTCGGTGAGCACCACGCGCTTGATGGCCGAGTTCTTGATGCGATCGACGGCCGGATCGCTGAACACCCCGTGGGTGGTGGCCGCGTACACCTCCGAAGCCCCCTTTTCGGCCAGCAGGTCGGCGGCCGCCACGATGGTGCCGCCGGTATCGATCATGTCATCGATGATCACGCACCGGCGGCCCGCGACCTCGCCGACCACGTCCTTGGCCTCGACGACGTTCTTCTCCGACTTGGTGCGACGCTTGTGGACGATGGCCAGGTCGGCATCCAACTCACTGGTGTAGCGCTCGGCCACCTTCACCCGCCCGGCGTCGGGTGAGACCACCACCAGGTCGCGGTCGGGACTGATGTCATGGAGGTAATCCACCAGCACCGGCATGGCCGTGAGGTGGTCGACGGGGCCGTCGAAGAACCCCTGGATCTGTCCGGAGTGCAGATCGACGCTGAGCAGGCGGCTGGCACCAGCGGTCTTGAAGAGATCGGCAACCAGCTTGGCGCTGATGGGTTCGCGTCCGGAGGCCTTGCGGTCCTGGCGGGCATAGGCGTAGAAGGGACACACCACCGTGATGCGCTTGGCCGATGCCCGCTTGGCGGCGTCGACCATGATGAGCTGCTCCATCAGCGCGTCGTTGACCGACCGACCCTCGAAGTCGGTGTGGGTCTGCACGATGAACACATCGCTGCCCCGGAGGGATTCACCGAACTTGCAGTGGATCTCACCGTTGGCGAAGTTGCCGAGGTTGGGTTCGCCGAGTGGCACACCCAACTCGTGGGCGATGTCGGCCGCCAGCTCCTGGGTACATCGTCCGGCGACGAGGTAGAGCTTCTTGTGGGTCAGGGTCTGCATGTTGCTCGCTCGGGGGTGGGGCGGATCAATCGGCGCTGCTGTCGGCAGCATAGAACGGTCCGGTGACGAGTTCTCCGGGGATCTGGGCCCCCGGACGCAGGACCG
The DNA here is from genome assembly GCA_029858875.1 of Acidimicrobiia bacterium. Lineage (GTDB taxonomy): Bacteria > Actinomycetota > Acidimicrobiia > Acidimicrobiales > SHLQ01 > JAOUEE01. The sequence continues at coordinate 7,390 of JAOUEE010000029.1, read as the reverse complement.
CGTAGGGGCCGACATCGGCACCGGGCCCGATCTCGGCGTCGGTGCCGGTGGCCGAACGCACCGCGGCGCGATCACCGATGGCGCAGTCGGTCAGGTGGACATCGGGGCCGAGGCGAACATCCGCCCCGACGTGGCACGCACCGGCCAGGGTGCAGCCGGGCAGGATGTGGGTGCCTCGGCCGATCGATGTGGGTGCGTCGATGTACGTGTGATCGGGGTCGACCATCGTGACCCCGCTCGACAGCCATGCGAGGTTGATGCGCTCACGCAGGGCCGACTCGACCCGGGCCAGGCGAACATGGTCGTCGGCAGCCATCGCCTCGCTCGGGTCGGCCAGGTGCTGCTGGCCGATTCGGTGGCCGGCCTCGGCCAGCACCTCCACCACATCGGCGAAGCAGCTCTCGCCGAAGCTGTACCGCGGCGACAGCCGCCGTACCGCGGCCCCCAGCAGGGACCGCCGATACACCCCGATGCCCGACGCCGTCTCGGCGCCGGTCTCCTGGTCGTCGAGGGCGACGATCCGCCCGTCTCGATCGCGTCGGACATCGCCGGTCTGGTCCGGTCCGGTGAACGTGAGCAACGTGGCCGCCGCGGTGGTGGCACCATGAGCCACCACCAGGTCGGTCAGCGTCTGCGGACGCACCAGTGCCGCCGCGCCGGGCACCACCAGCACCGACGCGCTCTCCTCGAGATCCACCAGGTCGTCGGCCAGGGCGGTGAGGGCCAGGGCCACGGCGTCGCCGCTGCCTCGAGCCGTGGCTTGCTCGACACTCTCGATCGGGCGCTGCGGCGAGAGCTCGTTGAGTCGCTTGGCCGCATCGTCGGACCCCCGACCGACCACGACGACGATGCGGTCCACGGGTAGGTCGGCGGCGGCATCGATGGCGAACTTCACCAACGGCTGACCACAAACCGGGTCGAACGGACCGGGGCCCTGATCGCGGCGCGGGGATCCGGTCGCCAGAACGATCATCGACAACCACTGATCCATGCCCCCGTTGTACTAGCCGCGATCGCCCGTCGCGCGCACGCACCACCCGGACACCCGGCGGCGCCGTCCCCGCGTCAGGCCTCGACCCGCGCTCTCCTCCGCAGATCGGCGGGAGCATGGGCCCGTCCGGCGCGGTAGGCAATGCCGCGATGGATGCGATACCAGCGCCGCGTGCGGGCGTCCTGGCGCCCCGCGTCGACGCGTCGGCAGGTGAACCACCGGTGCGGCCCCACCACCCGGTCAGCCGTCCGTGGCACTCGCCACAAGAGGCCGCCCACACGACTCGCGGGCTGGTGCATCCACTTGGCCTGCCGCACCCCGAGGCCATCGTGGGCGTCGGTCGACTCGACCATCAGGAGCAGGTCGCTGGTGCCCAGATCCCGCATCTGTCGCAGATGCTGGTCGGCGGTGACGCAGTAGTACTGCGCGGTCGATGCCTCGGGCACGAACCACACGGCAGCCCCCGAGGCGATGAGCCGTCGCCCCAGGTCGAGGTCTTCGTTGCCGTACCGGCCGTCCTGCGTGAACGATTCGGCGAAGCCGCCGATCTTCTCGAAGACATTGCGCCGCACTCCCAGGTGGCCGGCCACGATGTCGTCGGGATCGAACATGCGGGGGGCGGCACCGAGCCGGGTCGTCGTCTCGTGGCTCCAGCGATCGACGTTGCGGCTCATCAAGGTGTCGGGCGAAGACGGGTCCAGCGTGAGGCGGCCGACCACCACGTCGGCCCCGGCGTCGCGCGCGTCCAGGTGCGCCTCGATCAGGCCGGGGGCGGCCCGCATGTCGTCATCGAGGAACAACAGATAGTCGGCCCGGGCGCGCGCCGCTCCTCGATTGCGAGTGGCCGCGGCACCGCGATTGGGCTGGGTGAGAACCGTGACCGGCGAGGGCCCGCTCCAAGAAGCGGCCGCCTCCGCCGAACCGTCGTCGGACCCGTCGTCCACGACGATCACCTCGATGGCCACGTCGGCCGGGACGACGCCGGCCAGCGAGTCGAGGGTGGCCAGCACACTGGCCCGCCGATTGTGGGTCGGGATGATCACCGACAGCGCCGGCACTGCTTCCGGCGAGGTGGTCACGGCTCGGTGCTCGATGTGCAGGACCAACCCTCGCCCAGGTGGAGCACAGCCGCCGTGGTTCCCGAGCCCCGGCCGTCGAGGTGCACGAAAGCACCGTGCTGTTCCTCCATGACGAGGTGACCGTCCTCGACGATGCGCACGCCGACGACGTGATCACCCCGGTTGAGCACCGGCGGCACGGTCAGGACGAGATCGTGCACGCCGGGCTCCAGTGTGAGCACGCCCAGCGCATCGGCGACGCGTTCGACCAACACGGTGGCGCCACTGAGGTTGATCATCGTGAAGGCCACGTCGAGGTCGGCAACCGGTCGCCGAGTCACGAACGACATGTGCAACTCGATCGGCCGGCGGTTGTCGGCGGTCGGTCGACGGGCGCCGTCCTGGCGGACGTCGATGGACCGGAGAGCGATGTCGGCCTCGTCGTCCCGGTGATACTCGCCTCGCTCGAGCGTGCCCCGGCGGCCGGCGTCGAGGTAGGCGTCGAGCACCTCAGCGGTCGGCCCATCGGATCGCACCGTGCCCTCTTCGATCCACAACGCTCGCCGACACAGGCGCGAGATCGCCTCGAGGTTGTGGCTCACCAGGATGACGGTGCGGCCTTCGAGCTCGATCTCGGCCAGCTTCTGGAGGCAGCGGCGCTGGAACTCGGCGTCGCCGACGGCGATCACCTCGTCGACGAACAGGATCTCGGCCTGGAGGTGCGCCGCCACGGAGAAGGCCAACCGCAGCCTCATCCCCGACGAGTAGCGCTTCACAGGAGTGTCGACGAACGCCGGGATGCCGGAGAAGTCCACGATGTCGTCGAAGCGACGATCGATCTCGCTGCGACGCATGCCCAGGATGGCGCCATTCAGGTAGACGTTCTCCCGGCCGGTCAGTTCGGGATGGAAGCCGGTGCCGACCTCGAGGAGTGCTCCGACCCGACCCGACGTGGTTGCCACGCCGGAGGTGGGATGGGTGATCCGACTGAGGATCTTCAGCACGGTCGTCTTGCCCGCTCCGTTCCGACCGACGATACCGATCGCCTGTCCGTGTGGGACCTCGAAGGACACATCGCGCAGGGCCCACATCTCGCCCCTGATCCGGGGCGGGGCGAGTCTCAGCCTCGATGTCACGCTGTCGCGCAGGGACCCGCCTCGTCGGCTGGCCCCACCCTCACCGAGCAGGTACCGCTTGGACACGTTGTCGAGCCTGATCGCGGGTTCGCTCATCAGATCACGTCCGCGAAGGTTCGCTCGAAGCGACGGAACACGAACATCCCCACGGCGACCAGCACCACGGCGACACCCAAGGACAGCGCCGCCTCGGTGGGGGGTCCGGCGGCGGCGATGGTCGACCAACGCAAACCAGCGAGCACCCCGGCCAAGGGGTTGGCGTAGTACAGCCAGCGCACCCCGCCCTCGATGCCGCTGGCGTCGTACACGACCGGGGTCACGAACAGCATGGTCTGGAGCCCGAGCCCCACCACCTGTCGCAGATCCCGGTACCGCACCAGCAGCGCCGATGCCATCAGCGCGGGCCCGAGGGTGGCCACGAAGAGCGCCAACAGCCACAACGGCAACGTCACGATCGGCCAACCGGGGCTGCGCTGATAGGCCAGCAACATCGGGACCAGCACGGCGAGCCCGACCACCACGCTCACCAGCCCGGGCACCAGGGCGGCGATGGGCGATGCCAGCCGGGCGAAGTACACCTTGGTGATGAGATCGGTGTTGCGGGTGAACACCTCCGACGCCGAGGTGAACGAGGCCTGGAAATAGGTCCAGGCCACGAAACCGACGAAGACATACAGCAGGTATGGCACCGGATCGGTGTCGACCCCGACGACGCGTGTCATCAGCACCAGGAAGACGGCCGCACCGATCAGTGGCTGCAGCACCGCCCAGGCGAGGCCGAACACCGTCTGCTTGTACCGCGACTTGAGGTCGCGCACGGCGAGGAACCCGATGAGCTCCCGGGCTTCGAGCAGCTCGCGGAACTGCTCACCGACCGTGGCCCCACCCGGTCGATTCACCACCTGCGGCAGATCGGAGTCGTCAGCCATCGGTCTCCTCGACGGAACCTGCACCGCGGCGCCGCTGACCCTCCAGGAAGCCCGCCACCTGTGAAGCGTCGATGGCGACCCGCTCCAACCGGCCGCCGCCGGGCACCCGATGACCGAGGCGCATCGACGCGACCGCGGCCAACCGGCCGTACCCGTCGAGGATCCCGGTCGAACGACGCCCGATCCGCTGGAGCAGTCGTCGGTGACGAGTTCGTTCGAGGTCGGCCACGACGCGCGTGGCGAGGTCGGGGTGCATGTCCATCAGCAGGGACCGGTTGATCCACGAGCTTCGCTTGTCGGCCAGGCGCGCGGCGGTCGACTTGACGCCATGATGACAAGCGCCGGCCTGCGGTTCGAAGCAGATGTCGACGCCGGATTCGAGGGCGCGTTGTGCGAGCTCGTAGTCCTCGGCTCCGTATCGTCGGAATCGTTCGTCGTAGCCACCCAGCGTCGCGAACAGGTCCGCACTCATCGACGTGTTGGCTCCGGAGAAGTCGAAGGGGTTGGTGACCCGGCCAGCGCCGGCGAGACGCGCGTGCCGCGCCCGGTAGTAGCGCGCCGCGACGGCGTCCAGCTCGGGCGCGGGAACGGCGGGGCCCATGCGCATCACCCGTGGGCCGAGCGGCAGGGTGTGCGCCGCCACTGCGGCCGGGCCCACCTCCATGTCGTCGTCCAGGTACCAGAGCCAGGGGGCCCGCGCCCGAGCAGCTCCGGCGTTGCGGGCGGCGGCCAACCCCGCGTTCGGTTGCTCGACCAGCTCCACCGCGAACGGCGCGACCGGCCGAGACCGGACGGCGTCGCTCGACGCGTCGGTGGATCCGTCGACGACGACCACCACCTCGATCTCGTTCACCGCTGCCTCGTGCGAACGCTCGAGCGAGTCGAGTAGGCGCATCAACGAATCCTGGCGCTCGTGGGTCGGGATCACGATCGAGACGCCGGTCTCAGGCACACCCAAGCGCCACCGCCCGGTCCGGGGTGGGCTCACCGGGGCGGCGGATCGACCAGTACGGTTCATCCTGGTGCGTCATCCACGATCCTACGCTCATCGCCTCCACCGGTGGTTCTCGGGGCGGAAACCCCTGCGACGCCAGCTCCAACCCCGACGGCCACGCATGGGCCGTGGCCACGGGCTCCCGATAGACCGATGGTACATCGACGCTCTGTGTCGCGAACACCGGGATCGAATCATCGGCCACACCCTCGAGGTCGGAACACCCCACTACACCCGCCGCTTCGGGCAGCCCGACCAGGTCGACGTGGTGGACATCCTGGCTGGGCCAGAGGTGACCATCGTCGCCGACCTGCAGCACGCCCCTGACGTGCCCGACGCCCGGTTCGACTGCATCATCTGCACCCAGACGCTGCAGTACCTGCCCTCGCCGAACGCGGGCGTGGCCACCCTGGGCCGACTGCTGAAGCCGGGCGGCACGCTGCTGTTGTCGGTGCCGGCACTGTCACCGATCGACGACGAGTACGACACCGACTGGTTGTGGATGTTCACCGCACCCGGGCTACGCGCGATCCTCGACGGTGGGTTCGCCGGCGCCGACATCACGGTCACCGGCCATGGCAACCTCGCCCTCGCTCGCCGGTTCTTGGACGGCACCGTCACCAGCGAGGTTTCGCCGCGCCTGCTGACCGCTGCTGATCCCCGATATCCCATCGTGATCACGGCCGTGGTTCGGACATGAGCCCGGCTGGGCCGGTGATCTCGGTCGTCCTGCCCTTCCACGACGAGGAACCGTACCTGCGGGGCGCCATCGAGAGCGTCCGGGCCCAAGAGGTGGGGGTCGAGTGGGAGCTCATCCTCGTCGACGACGGGTCGAGCGACGCCTCGCACCACATCGCCGTGCGCGAGGCCGACCGCGACGAGCGAATCCGGCTGCTTCGACACCGATCCGGCACCAACGAGGGCATCGCAGCCTCGCGCAATCTGGGACTGGACCATGCCCGTGGCCGGTACGTGTGCCCCCTCGATGCCGACGACCGCTGGGAACCCGACAAGCTGGCGCGCCAGCTCAGGCTGCTCGAAGGCCGACCCGAGGTGGTGCTGGCCTGTGGACCGGCGCGGTATCTCCACCAGAGCGACGGCACCACCGAGGTCCGGCAGGTGACGCCCTCGGCCCCCACCACCATGGCCGGCACGACCTTCGCCCGCCGGGTGTTGTGCGGTGGCATCAATCCGCCGACTCCCTCCGCGGTGATGTTTCGAGCCGATGCCATGCGGTCGGCCGGCGGCGTCCCCAGCGGACCCGATCTGAACGAGGACCGGCGCACGTGGGTGGCCCTCTGCCTGGGAGGGCGCGTGGCGATCGATGATCGAGTCACGGTCCACTACACCGTCCGGAGCGACTCGGTGTACGGCCGGCTTCGGGGCGATCCGGTCGCCCGGCGAACATTGCGGCGGGCGATGTACCGATGGGCGGGCCCGTACCTGGCCCGCCGAGGATGGCGAGGTTGGGTCGTCCTGGCGACCGCCGGGCTGCGATTGGGGACGAATCGTCTGCGAACCACTCCACGGCGAATCCGCAGACGATTCGGGCGACCGGCAACCTACGACGGCCACCGACTCCACAGCTCGGGGTCGTCGAGCCACGGCTGAGCGAGCGAGGCGTAGAAGCGAAACGGCGCGTCGTCGCCGGTCGCCCCGGCTCGCATGGCGCGCTCTCCTGGCGAGAGGGCGTGCGACAACCAGCAGAGGCGCAACACGTGGGGCACCACCTCCGAGGGCAACGCGAGCGCCTCGACCGCCCGGTCGATGGCGGCGTAGTAGTGCGAGGACACCTCCAGGTCACCTCGCTGGAGTTGGTGGGGCCACGCCCGAGTCGTCTCCGCTGGTCCTCGAGGCCGGAAGATCCGCCCCAACGCGCAGGTGACGAAGTACGAGATGTCCCACAAGGGAAGTCCACGGCGCCAGGACTCCCAGTCCAGGACGTGCACCTGTCGCCCACGGACCCGCATGTTCCACGAGCCGAGGTCGTTGTGCGTCATGACGGTCGCCAGACCCTCGGTGCGCCGGACCGAGTCAGCGACGATGGCTCGGTGATCCGGGTAGTTGGCGAGCAGTCGCTGCTCGAGCACCCGATGTGCCCCTGCCTCGGGCGGGCCGGTGGTGGCCCGAGCCAGGGCGATCGCCCAATCCACGACTCCGTCTATCAGCTCCAGCTTCGGCGGCGTGGATCCCCGCCGCCGCAGACGCGACAGCAGTGATTCCCCGGGTATTGCCTCCTCGAGGGTGGCGGCGACCGGATCGGTGGCGACGACACCGAAGTG
>JAOUEE010000283.1 GCA_029858875.1 Acidimicrobiia bacterium | reverse complement strand
TGTGGGGGACGAACGGGACTGTCAGGCTCGGCCCATGTCTGACGTCGAACTGCTGGATCCCTCGCTGTACGTCGACGGCTTCCCCCACGACCGTTACGCCGAGCTCCGACGCCAGGGCCCCGTCCACCGACACCGCTCGACCGTGGTGGCCAGCCCGCTCAGCGGGGTGGAGGAGCACATGGGGTTCTGGTGCGTGTTGGGCCATCCGGAGATCCAGCAGATCAACCGGGACTGGCGAACCTTCTCGGCCTGGCACGGGCCGACCATTCCCCGCCAGCCGCCCGGAGGCGCGGGGCTCCTCGGGGTCGACCCGCCTGATCACCACCGGCTGCGGCACCTGGTCAGTGCCGGCTTCACCCCACGGATGATCAGTCGGCTCGAGGATCGCATCGGCTACTGGGTCGATCGGCTCGTCGACCAGTTCGACCAGGGTGAGATCGAGTTCGTCTCGGCGCTCGGGTACCCCCTCCCCATGCACGTCATCGCCGACATCATCGGCATACCCGAGGCCGACCGTCCATGGGTGTTCGAGCGCACGCAGCTGGTGCTCGACGGCCTCGACCCCACCCGGAGCGCACAGCAGGCCGAGCAGCAGGCCGCCCAGGTCGAGCTGTTCGGCTACGCCCACGAGTTGGGCGTTGAGAAGCGGCAGCGGCCCACCGACGACGTGTGGTCCACCCTCATCGCCGCCCGCTACGCCACCGCCGACGGCGAGACGTCGCTCGAGGAGATCGAGGTCGACCTGTTCTTCCTCATCCTGTCCATCGCCGGCAGCGAAACCACCCGCACCGCACTGTCCTCGGGGCTGCTGGGCCTGGGTCGCCAGCCCGAGCAGCTCGATCGGCTGCGACACGATCCGGACCTCTTCGCCACCCTGCCCGACGAGATCCTGCGCTTCACCAGCCCGGTGCTGGCCTTCGGGCGGGACTGCGAGTCGACCACCGAGGTGGCGGGGGTGACCATCGAGGCGGGCGAGCGGGTGGTGCTGTTCCATCCATCGGGCAACCGCGACGAACGGGTCTTCGACACCCCCGACCGCATCGACGTGGGCCGCGACCCGAACCCGCACGTGGCGTTCGGTGGCGGCGGTCCGCACTACTGCTTGGGCGCCAACCTGGCCAAGCGGGAGATCCTCGTACTGTTCCAGCGGCTCATCGACCGTTTCGACCGGATCGAACTGGCCGGTGAACCCACCTGGGTGGGCCCGGGGCCCATCAGCAACGTGGGGTGTCACGTCGAGCACCTCCCGGTCCGACTGGGTTGAACGGCGACCGCTGATCTGGATTCGCGACCGTTGGCGCGGCAGGGTTGGGGGATGAGCACCGCCCTCGACCCCGAGTTGTTCCTGCCCGAACCGGAGCCCCGGCCGGTGAAGTACACCGTGATCTCGGTGGATGACCATGTCGTCGAACCGCCGCATGTCTTCGAGGGTCGGCTGCCCCGATCTCTCCAGGACCGGGCGCCGCGCATCGTCGAGACCAGCCAAGGCCATCAGCTGTGGGAGTTCGACGGGGAGAAGTACACCCAGATGGGGATGAACGCCGTTGCCGGTCGCCGCCCCGAGACGATGAAGGTCGAGCCATCGCGGTTCGAGCACATGCGGCCCGGGTGCTATGACGTCGACGCCCGGGTGGCCGACATGGACATCCAGGGGGTTCATGCGTCGGTGCACTTCCCCTCGCAGATCACCGGGTTCTGCGGTCGCGTGTTCAGCGGGGCCAGCGATCCCGAGCTGGGGAAGGCCACCACCCGAGCCTGGAACGACTGGTTCCACGAGGAGTGGTATTCGGCCCATCCCGATCGCATCATCCCGCTCGGCATCACCTACCTCACCGATCCCCAGGAAGGGGCGGCCGAGATCCGGCGCAACGCCGCCCGCGGGTTCCGGTCGGTCACCCTGCCCGAGCGGCCCCACAACATCGATCTGCCGTCGATCTTCGACCAGGACCACTGGGACCCCATCATGCGGGCCTGCGTCGAGACCGAGACGGTGATCTCCCTGCACGTCGGCTCCTCGGGCATGCAGGACTTCGCGCCCGGCTGCCCGCCCATGCAGGTGGGGGCCACGCTGTTCGGATCCCAGTCCCTGCTGGCCTGCACCGATTGGCTGTGGTCGGGTTGGGGCCGCCGCTACCCCGATCTCAAGATCGCCATGTCCGAAGGCGGTATCGGCTGGGTGGCCATGCTCCTCGACCGCCTCGACAACCTGGTCGACCGCAGCGGCTACGGCGACATCTGGGACGACATCCGCCCGGCGGAGGTGCTCACGCGGAACTTCTGGTTCTGCACGATCGACGACCCCTCCACCATCGACACCCGATACCGCATCGGCGTCGAGAACATCTGCCTGGAGACCGACTACCCCCACGGCGATGGCACCTGGCCCGAGACCCAGGCGGTGATCGAAGAGGTGTGGGGCCACATCCCGACGGCCGAGCTGCGGGCCATGTGCTGCGAGAACGCGGCGGCGCTGTACCGACATCCGCTGCCCGACGTGGTCCTTCCCCTGGACGAAAGCGGCGCGTGACCGGCCCCGGCATTCCCGCGTCCATCGATGACGTCACGCCGGGTTGGCTCGCCGAGGTGCTGCGGGCCGGGGGCACCGATGTCGAGTTGGCGGGTGTCGACGCCCGCCCGGTTGGCACCGGACAGATGGCCGACAGCTTTCGGCTGGTCATCGACTACGAGAAGGGCCAGGGACCGCCCACGCTGGTGGCCAAGGTACCGGCTCGGGGAGAGCTCAGTCGGGCGGCCGGCGCGGCCGGCGGGTACCGCAACGAGGTCCGCTACTACCAGGAGATCGCCGACACCGTCACCGTGCGCACCCCTGCCTGTCACCACGCCGCGGTCACCGACGACTCGTCGGCCTTCGTGTTGCTGCTCGAGGATCTGGCCCCGGCCGAGCAGGGTGACCAGATCGGCGGGTGCACGCTGCCCCAGGCCCTCCTGGCCGTCGAGAACCTGGCGGGCCTCCACGGTCCCCGGTGGTGTGACCCTTCGCTGTACGACATCGACTGGCTGAGTCGAGCCGACGCCGAGATGGCCGTCTTCGCGTCACTGCTCCTCGTGGACTCGACGGCACGATTCAACGACCGCTACGCCAGCCGGCTGGCGCCCGAGGACGCCGATGTGTTCGAGGCGTTCGCCGCCCGTTCGGCCGCGTGGCTCACGGGCCGCCCCGAACGCTTCGGCCTGGTGCACGGCGACTACCGGCTGGACAACCTGCTGTTCGGTACCGTCGCCGGAGGCCATCCGGTCGCTGCCGTCGACTGGCAGACCGTGGCCATCGGACTGCCCGGCCGTGACCTGGCGTACTTCTGCGGCAACGGGCTCCCCATCGAGGATCGCCGACTCCACGAGCGTGACCTGGTGCGCGCCTACCACCGCGCGTTGGTCGATCAGGGGGTGGAGGACTACGACTTCGACACCTGCTGGGACGATTACCGATACGGGCACTTCCAGGGCCCGTGGACCACCGTCCTCGGTGCGATGCACGTGGAGCAGACCGACCGCGGCGACGACATGTTCATGGCCATGGCGTCACGCGCCGGCGCTGCCATCCGCGACCTCGCCTGCCTGGATCTCATCGGCTGAGCGCGCCGGTACCCATCGATGTTCACCTACGCGCTGCTGGTCAGTCCCGAAGGACTACCCGAGCCGCTTCGTGGCCATCTCGAAGGCATCCATCGCGACCGCCTGTTCGACGATGAGCTCACCTTCCCCGTCCACGAACGCCTGCTGTGGTTCGACCCCACCGGAACGGCCGCGGTCATCGGTTGGTGGTCCGGCCTCGACGAGCTGGGCGGGGGCCGTCCCTGGGCCGAGGTCGGCGGAGGTCTGACGGCGTACACGGGAAGTCTGTGGCCGCGCGGTACGGGCTGGCGCCGAGTCGGCGACTGGGCCGAACAACTCCAACCGGTGCTGGCCGGCGCCGACGTGCGGGGCGACGACCACGGCCTGTCCGGGGTGTTCTCGGCGGTGCACGTCGACGCCGACGGCTCGGGCCTGCTGGTGAGCGATCCGCTGGGCTTCTCGCTGGTCTACCGGGCGACCGGAGACGGGGTGACCGTCTACGGCAATCGCAGCCCGGTGTGTGCTCGGCTCCACGCCGGCCCGCAGGAGGCGCCTCGTCGCAGCGCCGAGGGGGCGGGGTGGATGGCCTTCGCCGGCGACTACCTCGACGACGTCACCGCCTTCGAGGCGGTGCAGGTGGTGCCCATCGGCACCCGCGTGGAGTGGTCGCCCCGGCGGGTGGTCGAGGTGACCGCCGCCCATCCGGCAACATGGTTCGACCGTGGCATGAGCGTCGACGAGGCGGTTGCGTTGGTCACCGACGAACTGGTGGCCGAGGTGGAGGTGATCGCGGCCCTCCCGGTGTCTCGTCGGGTGGCCGAGCTCACCGGCGGGAAGGACTCACGCCTCATCCTGTCGGGTCTGTTGCGCGCGGGCCGGACCGATGACTTCTCCTTCCACACCAGCGGAGCACCCACCACGCCCGATGTGGTGGTCGCCGACCGACTCGTGGATCGCTACCAGCTGGCCCGGGGTGGCCCCCGCCGGGTGGGTCAGTTGCCCGGCGACGGTTGGGCCCCCATCGGTGCCGACGACCCCGGTGGCCACGTGGATCTCATGCACCTCCATTACGGCTTCCTCGCCGCTGGTGGCGGCAACGGCTGGAACGGCCGGTCGGTGTCGATCCCGTACCAGGGGGTCACCGTCAACGGCCTGGCCGGTGAACTGTTGCGCACGGGGTATGCCGGAACCAGTCACCTCACCACCTTCGACCACATCCACCGCTTCCTGTCCCACGGCCTCAAGATCGGGATCGGGGGCTTCGTGCGCGACGATC
>JAOUEE010000282.1 GCA_029858875.1 Acidimicrobiia bacterium | reverse complement strand
AACCCCACCCCTCCCCCGTCCCCCGGTCACCCATCGCTGCACCGCAACGCGGTACCCGACGAAGACCGCCACTCGGTCGAACGCATCCGCCGCTCGGTGGCCATGTTGCCACCCGGCCAGAAGGCGCTCACCCGCGAGGACGCGATGCTCGTGCTCAGTCGCCTCGACCGGGCCGAGACCCAGATCGAGCATCTGCGCGGCGCGCTGGAAGACGTGTTGCACCGGAGCTGAGCGACCTACCCTGCGGGCATGTCCCCGGTCGCGTTCGTCACCGGCGCCAGCCGCGGTATCGGCCGAGCCTGCGCCCTCGCTCTGGCCGAGGTGGGCTACGACGTGGCCGTGGCCGCCCGCACGCTGATCGACGGCACGGCCAGGTTGGACGACGACGCCACCACGGTGCCCGGCGGCCTCGACACCACCGTTGCGTCCATCGAGGAACGCGGCCAACAGGGCTACGCCGTGGCCATGGACGTCCTCGACCGGTCCTCGGTACTGGCGGCGGCCGACGCCGTGTGGCGCCACTTCGGCCGGATCGACGTGTTGGTCAACAACGCCATCTACCAGGGCCCGGGTTCGATGACGCCGCTGCTCGAGCTGGCCGACGACGAGATCGACCGGCTCTTCGAGGGCAACGTCCACGCTCAGCTGGCGCTCATCCGCCACCTCCTGCCCCGATTCATCCACCAGGACGGTGCCACCATCGTCAACATGATCTCGGGCACGGCCCACCTCACCCCGCCCGGACCCATCGGTCGGGGCGGCTGGGGGGTGGCCTACGCCATGACCAAGGCCGCCCTCGAACGGGTGGCGCCGGTGCTCAACGTCGAGCACAGCGCTGACGGCGTGGTGGTGCACAGCGTGGATCCTGGCTATGTCCGCACCGAACGGGCCGAGGCCAAGGCGGCGGCCCGGGGGGACACCTCGGGCCACGGCGACCACTTCACGCCGGCCACGCCCAACGTGATCGGTGCGGCGGTCGCGTGGCTGGTGACCGATCCGGCCGGAGCCGAGATGGCCGGCCAGATCGTCCACGCCCAGCGCATCGCGCTCCAACACCACCTGGTTCCCGACTGGCGGTCGTGACTCGGCGCCGTCGCCCGGTGGGACCATGGACCCTGGATGCGCCCAGTCCCGCCGACGAAACTGACGCCAGCTGACACCTTCTTCGACGAGGAGCCACATGGACGACGACACCGAAGGCGATCCCCGGACCGCAGCGATTCGACGCATCCGAGACAAGCGGGACCTCTGGACGCACCTGTTCATCTACGTCGCGGTCAACACGATGCTCGTGATCATCTGGGCGTTGAGCACGGGCGGCTACTTCTGGCCGATGTGGTCGATCATGGGCTGGGGCATCGGCTTGGCCGCGCACGCATGGAGCATCTACGGCGCCGGCCGGGCAATCACCGAGGAGCAGATCCAGGCCGAGATCGACAAGACCCGCCCTGGGTCCTGATCGCACCGGCGCCAAGGCGAGCCGGCGGGAACGAGGCTCAGGGATGCTGGGAGCTGACCGACAGCACCTCGCCGGTCAGGTACGACGAGTAATCACTGGCCAGGAACACCATGGTGTTGGCCACCTCCCACACCTCGGCCGCCCGCCCGAACGCCTCGCGCTGTGCCAGCTCGGCCAAAAGCTCCTCGCTGGTGACCTTGGCCAGGAACGGATGCATGGCCAGGCTGGGGGCCACGGCGTTGACGCGGACCCCGTGCTCGGCCGCTTCGATGGCGGCACAGCGTGTGAGGGCCATCACCCCGGCCTTGGCCGCTGCGTAGTGGCACTGGCCGGCCTGGGCCCGCCACCCCACCACCGAGGCATTGTTGACGATGACCCCGGTTCCGCGGGGATTCATGTGCCGCAACCCGGCTCGGGTACAGCGCATGGTGCCGTTGAGCGTGACATCGAGCACCGCCGACCACTGCTCGTCGGTCATCTCGACCAGCGGCACCTCGCCGCCCAGGCCCGCGTTGTTGATGAGGACGTCGATGTGGCCGAGCTGGTCGACCGCCGCCGCGAACAGCCGCTGCACGTCATCCTCGTCGGTCACGTTGCACAGGACCGATGGCACGGCTGTCCCGGCCACTGCCGACAGGGCCTCGACGGCCTCACCCACCCGGCGTTCGTGGATGTCGGAGATCAGGACGCGGGCTCCCTCCTCGAGGCAGCGCTTGGCCACCGCGAAGCCGATGCCGGTACCGGCCGCAGCCGTGACCACCACCGTCTTGCCGGCCAGCAGGTCGTGACCCTCGACATACGGCGGCGGGCCGGCCACGATCAGCCTTGCTCCTGCTGGGCCATGTCGGCCATGCGCTTCTCGAGGTCGGCGATGAAGGGGTTGGGCTCGGTCTTCACCGTCTTGGGCAGCCACTCCTCGATGAGCTCGGTCGTCCACTCTCCGCCGTCGGGTGCGAACATCGACCGCACCTCTTGTGGCTGGTTCCACACCGAGATGCGACCACCCACCACCGAGTAGGTCTGCGAGTTCACCTCGCGACCGGCATCACTCAGCAGGTAGACCACCATCGGCGCGATGGCGTCGGGCGAGCCGGTCTCGATCTCGAACGGCACGTTCTCGCTCATGCGGGTACGGGCCGTCGGAGCGATGCAGTTGGCGTTGATGGGCGGCCCACCCCGCATGCGAAGGCTGGCCGCGGTGAGCGCGGCCGACCGGGTGAGGCTGATGATGCCACCCTTGGCGGCCGCATAGTTGGCCTGGGCGGTGGAGGCGATGAACGCGCCGGACGTGAAGCCCACCAGGCTGCCGCCGGTGTCCTGCTTGCGCATCACGTTGAAGGCGTGGCGATAGACGGTGAAGTGCCCCTTGAGATGCACGGCGATCACGGCGTCCCATTCGTCCTCGGACATGTTGAACAGCATCCGCTCGCGCAGGTTGCCGGCCACGCACACAACACCGTCGATGGAACCATAGGTGTCGACAGCCGCGGTGACGATCTCCTCGCCGACATCCATCCGCGACACGTCGCCGGCCACGGCGATGGCCTTCCCGCCGGCCGCGGTCACCTCGGTCACGACGGCATCGGCCACGTCGCTCTTGGGATCGGACCCGTCCATCTCCACGCCGTAGTCGGCCACGACGACGTTGGCCCCCTCGGCGCTGGCAGCCAACGCGACCGAACGGCCGATGCCGCCTCCGCCTCCCGTGATGGCGATGGTCTTGCCTTCGAGATAGCTCACCACGTGCTCCTGCGCAGTCGGGGTCGGGAATCCGACGGCACGTTAGATCCTGATCCCGGCCCCGACCCAACCCACGCCCGGGGCACGGCGGCCCGGCCGATCCTCGTTCACAAGCTCGCGCGTTGCGCGCGAATTTCGACCACTCAGCGCGCGACCGTCCCCCACCGGGCGGGGACCCGTCACTAACGTCACCGACGTGAGCCCGGCCAGCGTCGAGCAGAATCCTTCCGAGCCGCGTCCGGACAGCCCGACCTCGGGCTCGGCCGACGCCGGTTCGGCGACGGCTGCCCAACCGGCCATCGATCGCCAACAGCGTCAGCGGGCCGACGAGCTGTTGGCCAATCTCCACCACCTGGCCGACGACATCGGCGATCCCTTCACCGAATCGCTCCAGGCCCGGCTCATCCTCGGCCAGATCGGTCACCTGGCCGTGCTCTGCGACGCCCAGGGGCGGATGCTGCACGCCAACGACACCCTCCTGGCCAACACGGGGACCACCGCCGGCGACCTCTTCGGGGTGGCCCTCCCCGACGCCCCGTGGTGGAAGGCGGGGTCGGGCAGCGCCGACACCGCTCGCTTCCTGCTCGAGCAGGCCGCCCGCGGCCAATCTCCACGAGCGCTGGTCGAGATCGTGTTCGCGGGCGAGCACCTCAGCCGGACGCACCAACTCACCGTCGCCCCGGTCCGCGACTCGGATGACCGCATCGCCTTCTACCTGGCCGAGGCGCACGACGCCCACGAGCGAGTGGCCGCCGAGTCCATCATCGAAACGCAGCGACGTTCGCTCGAGCTCGGCCATCGTCGCTACGACGAGCTGGTCGAGCGCAGCTCCGATCTCATCGCCACCCATGACCTCAACGGCCGCTACCTGGCGGTGAATCCGGCCAGCCATGCCCTTCTCGGTGTGGTGGCCGACGAGCTGGTGGGCACCTCACCCATCGAGCGGGTCCACCCCGAGGACCGGGGGATCCTCTCCCGAGCCTTCCACCCCGCCTCGCCCGCCTACCTCGATGGCCTCGAGGTCGAGTACCGGTGCCGCCACGCCGACGGCTCGTACTGCGTGGTCCACACCCGCTTCGGTCCGGTGACCGACGCTGCGGGGCGCGTGCTGGCCCTCGAGTCGATCTCGCAGGACCACACTCCCCACCGCAACGAGGAGTCCCTGATCCGCCACGCCCTGGCCGACGACCTGACCGGGCTGCCCAACCGCACCCTGCTCATCGATCGGCTCCAGCAGGCGCTGGCCGCCAGCCGCCGCACCAACGATCCCATCGCGGTGCTCCTGCTCGACCTCGACGACTTCGGCCACACCGCCCGCACCGTGGGGCCCCAAGCCGCCGATGCGGTCATCAACGCCGTCGGCCAACGCCTCGCCGGCCTCCTGCGCCCCGGTGACACCGTCGCCCGCCTGGGCAGCGACGAATTCGCCATGCTGTGCGCGAACACCGACGAGACCACCGGTACTCCGGTGGTCTCGCGCCGCCTGCTCGAAGCCCTCGACGAGGCGCTCGTGGTGCACGGTCGGCCGATCTTCGTCGGTGCATCGATCGGTGTGGCGGTGTCTCGCGGCGACCACGACCCGCTGCCCCTGCTCCAGGAGGCCGAAGCGGCTCTGGTGCGGGCCAAGGATTCGGGGCGGGGCCAGGTCGCGCT
>JAOUEE010000028.1 GCA_029858875.1 Acidimicrobiia bacterium | reverse complement strand
CAGCCGAGCTCCCGGTAGAAGGCCAGCTTGGCCACGTCGGGGAACGTCCCGAAGGGAACCACCCGGAAGCCGGCCGGATCGCGGCCGGCTGCCTCATAGGCCCGATGGAAATCCTCCATCACGTCCTTGATCCCTGCGCCGCCGATGGGGATCCAGCCGTGCCCGTACTCGGCCACGTGGGCGATGAGCGTGGGCCCCGGCGCGCCGCCGAGCAGCACGGGTGGACCGGGCCGTTGGACCGGCTTGGGCCACGCGGCGGCCGGTTGGTAGTCGACGAAGGCGCCGTGGAACTCGGCCTCTTCGTCGGCCCACAGCCGTTGCATGGCCAGGATCCACTCACGCACCATGGGCCGCCGCTGCGAGAAATCGATGCCGTGGTTCTCCATCTCCTCTCGATTCCACCCGTACCCGATGCCCAGCACGAAGCGCCCGTTGCTGATGTGGTCGACCGACGCGATGGTCTTGGCCAGCGCGATGGGATCGTGCTGGATGACCAGGGCGATGCCGGTGCCCAGCCGGATGCGCTCGGTCACCGCGGCCGCCGCGGCCAGTGCCACGTACGGATCGGGCGATCGGTAGTACTGCTCCTCCAGCTCGGGCGTACCGGTGGGGGCCGGGGTCAGACGGCTGGTGGGAATGTGGGTGTGCTCGGGCACGTACAGACTGTGGAAGCCACGGTCCTCCACCTCACGGGCCAGATCCACGATGTCGATGCCGACGTCGGTCAGATGGATGGTGACCCCGATGTCCATGGCGCCGACCCTACCGACCCGACCCCGGTCGGCCGCGGTCGATCAGGTGCAGATGAACACCCCGGAGTCCTCGGCGATGACGAAGGCCCCCCTTCGCGGCGATCGTGGCCTCGACCTCGGCCGCCATCGCCGTGAGGGTCGCCTCGTCCATCCGATCGGCGATCGGCGATCGGCGATCGGCGTCGAGAGTACGAACGCCATCATTGGCGCCACCTCGGTCACCCGCAGCTCGTCGTCGTACCGCCGGCACCCGATGGACCCGAACGCCGTCGCCAACTGACCCTCTCCGGTCTCCGGCCCGAAGGCCTGGGCAGTGTCATCAGCGGGCCAGTCCGGTAGGTGCCGAAATCGGAGCTCGTCGAGCTCGCGGAGGTGGCCTCGGCCGTTGGTGGCCACCGCGGCCACGCCATCTGACCGCAGCACCCGGCACAGCTCGGCGACCGCCCGGGGGCGATCGGGCACGTGGTAGAGGGCGTGGTTGCAGATCACGTGGTCGAACGAGTTGTCGGCGAAGGGCAGGTGCTGCACGTCGGCCACCCGAGCGGACACGCCCGGGACATCGGCGAGCGCCGCGGTAGCCGATGCCACCATGCCGATGGAGAAGTCGGTGAGCACCAGCTCCAGGTCGGTCGGCAACCGATCGACGTTCTCGGCCCACAGTGCTCCGGTGCCGCAGGCCGCCTCCAGCACTCGCCTGCTCCGGTGCCGCAGGCCGCCTCCAGCACTCGCCTGCCCGGACGGAGATCCAACTGGTCGAACACCCACCGGTGCCAGTGGTGGGAATCGACGCTGAAGCGGTCGTGCAGGCTCATCCGGTCGCGGAGGTTGGCGCCGTCGACGTACTGCTCCTCGCGGAGATACCGGGGATCGCCATCGGAGAACTTGCTCACACCACGACCCCTCCCGCGGCGTTCGTCGATTCGGGCCGAGCCCGCGCCCGGGAACGATCGACCGGTGGCGGGGTCAGAGCCTGTTGCCGGGGGAGCGAATAGGGTCGGCGGCATGCTTCGGGTGGCAACGCTCAATGCCGGCAGCTTGTTCGAACCCGACTGGACCGATCGGCGTCATGAGGTGGTGGCGTGGCTCGACCATCTCGACGCCGACATCGTGTGCCTTCAAGAGATCTGGGAGTCGCCGACGGAAGCCAACACGGCAGCGTGGCTCGTCGACCGCGCCGCCCGCGACTGGCATTGGGTGTTCGGCGGCTGCCGACTCGATGGGGCCGGTCGGCCCGACGCCGTCACCTTCGGCTCGGCGATCCTCAGTCGTTGGCCGATCGACCACCACGAGCTGATCCCGCTGCCGGTCGACGCCGCCCCGGCCCGCCAGAAGGCGGGGTTCACCATGGCCCTCGAGCTGGTGCACGCCCGCACCGCCGGTATCGACGTCTTCAGTACCCACCTGGCGCCACCACCCGAACAGGCGTACCACCGGATCACGCAGGTGCAGTTCATCGACGAGGCCATCCGGTCCCGCCAGGACGTCACCTCGCTGCTACCGCCAATCCTGTGTGGGGACTTCAACGCCGAACCGGACTCCGACGAGATCCGCTTCCTGTCATCGCTGGCCACCATCGATGGCACCAGCACCTACTACCAGGACGCGTGGCGGGCCACCGGCACCACCGAGCCCGGGTTCACCTGGGACAGCCTCGACAACCCGCTGGCCGCCGACATGCATCTGCCACCGAAGCGCATCGACTACGTGTTCGTCGGCGACCCGTACGGACGGCCGGAAGGGGCCGGCCTCGTCATCGGGGCCGATCTGGCGTTCCACGAGCCGATCACCGGCTGCGTGGCCAGTGACCACTACGGGCTGGTGGTCGACATCCGGTGGCCCCAACGCGGCCACACCGAGCGCGCCACTCGTCCATGACCCCGATGGGGCGGGTGGTGATCCTCAATGGAGCCCCGCGCTCGGGTAAGTCCTCCATCGCCGATGCCCTGGCGTCGACCGGTGGAGACTGGGCGAACCTCGGCGTGGATGGCGTCATGGCCGCCACGCCACCCGAGCTCCAGCCGGCGATGGGCCTGCGCCCCGGCGGCGAGCGACCCGATCTCGAGTCCGTCGTGGCCGATCAGGTCGCGTCGTTGTTCGAAACGGTTGCGGTCCAGGCGCAGGCCGGCGTCGATGTCGCCGTCGATGTCGGACTTCACGACGACTACTCGACGCCGCTCGGTCTGTGGACACTGGTCGCCGACCGGCTGGGGGATCTCACCGCGCTGGTGGTGGGAGTCAGGTGTCCACTCGAAGAGGTGATGCGCCGACGCGACGCCGATCCCGATGACCGGTACCTGCGGTCGGCCACCGATGGCCGCGTCCCGGACCCGGTGCAGCGTTGGCAGCGCGCCGTGCACGACCCAGGGATCTACGACCTCGAGGTCGACACCTCGGTGACCAGCCCCACGGCGTGCGCCCACGTCATCACGACGCGTCTGGAGCATGGCCCGCCTCCCACCGCGTTGGCCCAGCTGGCAGAGGCCGGGCGTCCGCCACACCATTGAACGCGACCACCCGGCCACTGGTCGGGTCGGGCAGTCAGTCGCCGGTCAGGTCCTCGATCAGCCGGTCGGTCAGCAGAGCCCGCCCCACCTCGGTGACGTGGAACGTGTCGGCGAACAGCTCGTCGTCCAGCGGCGCGCTGTGGTCGAGGAAGCGCACTCCTACAGGAAGACTCCCGCCCACCCCAGCGAGCTCTTCCTGTGGGCCCGATACGCCGTCGGGATGCATCGCGGCCAGCTCGTCGAGCATGGGCAGCGCCACCACGATCACCTCGACACCGTCGGCGACCAGCGCGGTCAGCGCGTCGTTGAACGCCGCGAAGCGCGCAACGCACAAGTCGGCCGCCGCGAGCTCGGCCGCGTGCACTCCCATCAGGCGGTCGATGGTCTTCCGAAGCGGGCGCTCCAGATTGACCGATCTTCCCCGGGTGCCCGGCTCGTAGTCGGTGAATGCCGTGTCGAGGATCAGGGTGTCGGCATACGAGGTCGCATCGATGGGACCGAGCAGATGCGTCCAACCGGGCTGTGGCCCATTCACCAAGGGGGCGAAGCCCTGCCGCCGGTTGCGGGCCGACTCCTCGTAGGCGACGAGGCGTTCCTCCACCATGCAGTACCCATAGAGGTCGCTCCCACTGATGCCCCAGATGATGGTCGAGGGCTGCACCGTCGACCGGATCTCGTCCAACCACGGCGCCATCATCTCGGGAGTGGAGCCACCGGCGCCGGCGTTGCCCGCCACCCTCCCCAGGCCGGCGGACAGTTGAGCCGGGTCGTAGGCCCGCTTGGGCACGGAGGACCCGACAACGAGCACGTCGAGGGTGGACCCCGACGCGAGCAGGTCACGAATCCACGAGGCGGCGAACAACCGATCACGGTTTCCCCAGATGCCGCTGGCGGTGCTGTCCCGGCCGGAGTTCATCCGTCCGTAGTACCGATCGAGCGCAGCCGTGACCCGCCCGGTGACGACGAGGGTCTCATGGTCGGGGCCGGGCTCGGCCGTGGCACCGCAATCGGTCAACAGCAACGCCTGGCTCTCGAACTCCTGGTAGAGCAGCGCCCGCAGGATCGGGGAGGTCTGGCTCCTCAACGGCTCGACCGCGGCGCCGAACCGGTCGAGCGGATCGATCAGCGCCTCCAGGTCGGCCGGCACCACCTCGGCGGCAAGGCAGACCTCTTCGAGGTGCCCGAGAGCCAGGCGCAGTTGCTCGCTCGCCTGCTGTGCCGCAGGACCGGCGAGCTCGAGGAGCTCGTCGAGATCGGCAATGGGCATCGTGGTGGACGGGATGGCCATCGACGTCGCGGACGCCACCGAAGGCCCATCACCGGCGCTTGCGCAGCCGACACCGACGAGGGCCAGGACCACGACGGCAGACGCAATGACCCGACGAAATGCTGACCGTTGGCGACGACCCATGAACGTGCTCAAGTGAACCAGAAAGCCCCCGGCAGCACCATCTCGGGCCGCCGACCGCAGTCCGTTGCGCCGACCGAGGCTCGACCAGTGCAGACCCGTCGAACCGCATCGGAGGCGCGAACCGGACCCGCTACGCTTGTGCGCTCCTGGGTCGGTGCCCGAGTGGCCAAAGGGAACGGGCTGTAAACCCGTCGGCATTGCCTTCGGAGGTTCAAATCCTCCCCGGCCCACGCAGCGACACCCGGAACCCGATCGGTTCCGGGTGTCGCCGTGCCGGGCCGCGTACGGCGCAGCGCGGGTCGGTCGACGACGGAGGCCATCCGCCGCCGCGACGAGCACAGACCGGGCCGCGGCCTCTCAGAGCAGCTTCTGGAGCAGTTCCACGTCGAGCCACCGACCGAACTTCCGGCCGACCTCTCGCTCGGTGCCCACCCGCTGGAAGCCCAGCGCCTCGTGGAGCCGGATCGACGCCTCGTGACCGCCGACCACTTTGGCGAACACGGCATGGAAGCCGTGGCGGGTGGCCAGCTCCAGCAGTTCGACCAGCAGGACCCGCCCGATGCCCTGCCCCTGGTAGTCGCGGTCGAGGTAGACGGAGTCCTCCACCGACGTCCGGTAGGCGGCCCGGTCGCGGTAGGGGGACAGCGAGGCGAATCCGGCGACCACGCCGTCCACTTCGGCCACCAGAACGGCGTGGACGCCCGACCGGTCGCGTAGCCACGCCTCCTGCTCGGCGAGCGTGCGGGGCTCGATGTCGAACGTCACCGTCGATTCCAGCACCTCGCGGTTGTAGATCGCCGCGATCCGGGGCGCGTCGTCGAGGCTGGCAGGCCGGATATCCATGGCCCCGAGGCTACGGCCGCCGCCGCGATGGAGAACGGAATCGCACCCTCTAGCGTGTCATCAAGGAGCATCGAAGATGAAGAACACCGCGAAGACATTCACCCTGTTGGCCGCCCTGGGCGGATTGTTCGTGGTCTTCGGCTCGGCGCTCGGCGGGTCGAGCGGCGCCATGATCGGCCTGGGTCTGGGTCTGATCCTGGTCGGCGGCTCGTACTGGTTCAGCGACAAGCTGGCCATCAAATCGGCCCGAGCCGTGCCGGTCACCCGCGAGCAGGCGCCGCAGTACTACGACGTGATGGAGGAGCTCACCACCAAGGCCGGTCTACCCATGCCCGCGTTGTACGTGACGCCCAACCCGCAGCCCAACGCCTTCGCCACGGGTCGCAACCCCAACCACGCAGCGGTGGCCATCACCGAGGGTCTGGTGCAGATCCTCTCCTGGGACGAGATCCGGGGCGTGCTGGCCCACGAGCTGGCCCACATCCGCAACCGCGACATCCTGATCGGTTCGGTGGCCGCCGCCATCGGTATGGCCATCACCTTCCTGGCCACGATGGCCCGATGGGGCGCGATCTTCGGCGGCGGACGCGACGACGACCGCAACCCGATCGCACTGCTGGCCATGAGCATCCTCGCCCCCCTGGCCGCCGGGCTCATCCAGGCCGCCGTGAGTCGCAGCCGCGAGTTCCAGGCCGATGAGTCGGCGGCCCGCCTGATCGGCACCGGCGAGCCGCTGGCCGCCGCGCTGGAGAAGCTCTCGATGGCGGCCGAGCGGGTGCCCGCCGTGTCGGTCGATCCCAACCAGGCCTCGGCGTACATCGTCAATCCGCTCAAGGCCCAGGCCCGCGGTGCGTCCGGGGGCGGTCTGGCCAAGATGTTCAGCACGCACCCCCCGGCCGATCTGCGCATCGAGCGCCTACGCGCCTTCGATTCGCCCATCCGCTGAGCAGTCCGTGACCATCACCATCGACGACTTCCTCGCGTTCGTCGACATCACGCTCGACGGCTACCGCCGCGCCATCGACCGACTGGACGACGACTCGGCCAATCGATCACCCGACCTCGACGGTGCCAACTCACCGTTCGCCATCGTCACCCACGCCACCGGCGCCGCCCGGTGGTGGACCATGCACGTGACGTTGGGCGAACCCACCGATCGCCATCGGCAGGCCGAGTTCACCAGCCGCGGACCGGTGACCGACCTGACCCGATCGGTCGATGAGCTCCAACGGGACCTCGCCGTCGTCCGGCCTCGGCTGGCCCGAGCAACCCAGCTGGGAGCCGACCCCGGCCGGGGCCCCGAAGGATGGAGCTGGACGGTCGGGTCCGTGCTCATGCACGCCTACGAGGAACTGGCCCAGCACCTCGGCCACCTCGAGCTCACCGTCGACCTGGTGACCCGGCCCGCAACGGGCTGATCTCGATCGACTACTGGTACGGGTCCTGGGTCGGGCGGCCACCGCGGGCCAGCCACTCGCGTGCCCGCTGACGACGGGCCCGTTGTCGGAGCTCGCCGTCGACCTCGGCCAGTTGCGCCCCGGCCTCGGGGGAGTTGGCGACGAAGAGGTTGTCGGTCTCGGCCGGATCGGCGGTGAGGTCATAGAGCTCACTGGCGTCACCCGGGTGCACGACCAACTTGAAGGTGGTCTGGGTGGCTTGCGCCCGAAACACCAGCGCCCGCGATTGCGTCGCGGCGTCGATCCCCCACGTGTGCTCGGTGCAGTAGTTGGACGCGTCATCGAAGCGGTTGCCAGCCCAGAGCCCGGGAATGGCGCCATCGCTGATGCCGGCCAGCTGGGCCACCGTCTTGGCCAGCCCGAGGAGGCTGATGGGCTTGGTGGTGTTGCCCACCGGATAGGCCGGATTGGCATCCGAGCAGTAGACCGACAACGGGGTCAGCAACGACTTGTCGTACAACGTCCCCTTGGCATAGTGGCCCTTCTCACCGAGGTGGTAGCCGTGGTCGGCCGTCAACACGATGACGTAGGGCCGGCCGGCCGTATCCAGCGCGTCCCGCAGGCGACCCAGATGGAACGAGG
Organism: Acidimicrobiia bacterium; assembly: GCA_029858875.1. Classification (GTDB taxonomy): domain Bacteria; phylum Actinomycetota; class Acidimicrobiia; order Acidimicrobiales; family SHLQ01; genus JAOUEE01. The sequence continues at coordinate 12,344 of JAOUEE010000028.1, read as the reverse complement.
TGTGACTCAGGGTGGCCAGCATGTGCCGAATGTGCTGCTTCAGGCCATCCTCGGTGATGTTGTTCTGCATCCATTGCGCCCGCGGCAACCCGAGCAGATAGGGGGCCTCCAGCAAGCCCAGGTGCCGAGCCGGGATGTCGGCCTGATCGGCGGTGATCTCGGCGGCCGTGGTGCGCAGGTCGATGTCGGCCAGGTCGTACAGGTCGATCCAGGACTGGTGCACGGTGCGAGGCACATGGGGCATGGCCAGGCCGAGGAAGTCCACTCGCTGGCCCGTGTAGGGCGAGTTGATGCGAGCGATCTGCTCGTCCACCCGCAACTCATCGACGTGGGGAACCCCCATCGGCAGCGCGGCGTAGGGCATGTAGCTGAAGTCGACGCCGTACGCGCCCTGTGGGGCATAGGCCGGATCGTTCAGCATCGCGGCGATGCTGGTGTAGGTCCCCTTGTGCACGATCTGTCCGGCGATGTTGAACAACCCGCCGGTGTGGTCGACCTTGCCTCTCGTCGCCGTGTCCAGTCCCTGGGCCGTCAGGAACCCCGGCAACGACACCAGCTGGCCGCTGGTCACCTTCGCGAAGAACGCATTCACGGGCGCCGGGTCGAGGAAGGTCTCGCCGCCGAATATCCCCGTCCGGGTGGAGTCCGCCCCGGTGAGGAACGCCGGGCGCGATGCGTTGCACACGGCCACAGTGGCCCGAGCCGACGAGGCCGTCCACGAGTCGGCGAACAGGGCATCGAGCTCGGGCGTGTGGATCGGTCCCTGGTAGGCCGTCGGCACCACCGACTGGTAGTACCCGAGGTACTCCGGTGAGCAATCGTCGAGCGTCACGACGTACACATCGGGGCCCGCTTGAGCCAACGCCTTCCGACTGCGGATCACATTCCAGGACGGCTCACCCAGCACCTGCCCCGCCGACCACGCGGCCACACCACCACCGAACGCCTGCAACACCCGCCGACGCGCCAACCGCCGTTCCCGCTCAGGACCAGGCACTACCACCCCTCTCGACCTCATCGTCTGCAATAAGAGCCACAGAGTACGTGCATCCCGGCCACGCGTCACCCAAGAACCACGAAGAGACACGAGAGCAACGCTGATGAACGGGGTATGCCGGCCACGCCGTCGGTGAGGCAATCAACGATCCGGTGCGGCTACTTGTCGTCGAAGGGGGCCATGCGGATGGCGAGCTTGAACCCCGCTCTGGACAGCAGGGCGAACCGACCGTCGGGCACCGCCGCCGCCTCGGCAGCGATCAACGCCGTGACGGACCCCGTCAACCCCGAACGGGGGTGAGCCGCCTGAACCCGATCGAGCACGGCGGTGGGAAGATCACACGCCCGCAGACCGCCGAGGTCGAGCACGGCACCGGCCTGCACGTAGAAGCCCAGCGGTCCGTCGACGGCCAGTGCGGCACCCGGGGTGGCATGGGCGCTGATGGCGTCGCGCACGATCTCGACATCGGCATCGGCACGGTCGCTGGCGCGCAGGCAGGCCGCAGCCACCAGTCCGCTGCGCAGCGTGAAGTCCTCGCCGATGACCGCCTCCACCAGTCCGGCATCGTGCAGCAGCGCGGCCGCGTAGAACAGCTCGGGATCCAACGCGACCCGATCGACCACGGCCAGGGCCCGTCCGAAGATCCACGTGCGATGGGCGTGGCCGACGAGCGCCGCGGGCTGTTCGGCGCACGCCTGCTCGGCGGCCCGGGCCAGGCTGCTGTCGGGCGGCTCCAGCAGATGAGCCTGGGTGGGTATCGATCCGGGCACCCGACCGGTGGCCAGCTTGACCCGCCCGATGAAGGACAGAACCTGACCCCAGACAATGGAACCCAGCAACCGCCGCTTCTCGCTCTTGGTGAGGGTGCCGTTGGTGCGCTCGAGCCAGCCGATGCCCCCCAGCCGATCCGGGTCGGGACCCACCAATGTGGTCCGCCTCAGTCCCGGAAGTTGGTGAACTGGAGGGGGAGCCCGAAGTCCTCGGCTCTCAGGGCGGCGATGATCTCCTGGAGCTGGTCGCGCTTCTTGCCGCTGACCCGCAGTTGATCGCCCTGTGTCTGGCTCTGGATCCCTTTCTGGCCGAGCGCCTTGATGAACTTGTTGAGCTCTCTGGCCTTGTCGGAGTTGATCCCGGCCTGGAGCGTGGCGACCTGGCGGACGGTGCCGCCGGCGGCGTCGTCGACCGTGCCGTAGTCGAGGGTCTTCAACGACACCTTGCGCTTCACCAGCTTCTCCTCGAGTACCTGGCGCAGAGCGGTGAGCCGATCCTCGCTGATGGTGGCCATGGTGATGGTGCCCTCACCGAGCTCTATGTAGGAGTTGGTGTCCTTGAAGTCGAATCGGTTGCCGATCTCGCGCGCCGCCTGATCGACCGCGTTGCGGACCTCCTGCTCGTCGACCTCGGAGACCACGTCAAAGCTGGGCATGCCTCTGAACGTAGCGCACGCCACCCACCCCGAACCGGTCGTGTGCGGCCGCGCCACCGGTCCCGGCACCACCCCTTCGGCGGCGGGCTCGGCCGGGCCCGGGGGGTACGGCGGCGCGGGGGTCGGGACGGTCAGCCGTGGTAGCCGCTGGGGACGTAGATGCAGGACAGGCCCTCCTTGCGGTACATGGCCACGTTGCGCCGGTCGTCGTCGAGGGTCAGCGTCACGCGGTACCCGGCCAGGTCCAGCGCCCGCACCTCGTCGCGCTTGAAGCTGGCCGAGGATCGCCAGTCCTGATCCGGGCGCATGATGAGCAGGTCCCAGCAGATGTCGGCCTCGTGGCGCTCCAGCCAGGCCAAGGTCTGGCGCTGCACCCACATGGGTCGCGACGTCAGGAGGGCCACCTGCCAGTACGGCGCCAGCGCACGGGTGAGCGCGGCCGGCTCGGCCAGCAGGCCATCGTCACCACATGCGGCGAAGAACCGGTCCCAGTCGCCCCAGCCGTCGAGCAGATGCTGGCGATGGGACGCGTCGGCCAGCACCCCGTCGATGTCGAACACGGCGACCGGGCCCGGAGGACGCGTGCCCTCGCGCCACCACCAGTTGTCGGGGTCGAGCAGGGTCAGTCCTCGTCGGAGTCCGCAGCCCCGACACGGATGGCATCGACCACCGTTGCGTCGGCCAGCGTGGTGGTGTCACCCAGCACCCGGCCCTCGGCCACGTCACGCAGCAACCGGCGCATGATCTTCCCGCTGCGGGTCTTGGGCAGGTCGGGCACGATGAACACCGCCTTGGGTCGGGCGACGGGGCCCAGCTTGGTGGCCACGTGCCGGCGGACCTCGTCGCGCAGGGCATGGCTGGCCTCGTGGCCGCCGACCAGGATGACGTAACCGATGATGGCCTGTCCGGTGGTGTCGTCGGCCGCGCCGACGACCGCCGCCTCGGCAACCGCGGGATGATCGACGAGCGCCGATTCGATCTCGGCGGTGGAGATCCGATGTCCGGACACGTTCATGACGTCGTCCACCCGACCGAGCAGCCACAGATAGCCGTCCTCGTCGAGTCGAGCCCCGTCGCCGGCGAAGTAGCGACCCGGATACTGGCTCCAATAGGTCTCACGGTAGCGATCGTCATCACCCCAGATACCCCGCAACATGCCGGGCCAGGGCTTGGAGATGGTGAGGTACCCGCCTCCCTCCTCGACCACGTTGCCCTCGTCGTCGACCACCTCGACGGTCACGCCCGGGATGGCGTGACAGCCCGATCCCGGCTTGGTGGTGGTGACCCCGGGTAGCGGGCTGATCATGTGGCCACCGGTCTCGGTCTGCCACCACGTGTCGACGATGGGGCAGGTGCCGCCCCCGATGTGGGTGTGGTACCACATCCAGGCCTCGGGATTGATGGGCTCACCCACGGTGCCCAGCACACGCAGCGACGACAGGTCGTGACCGGCCACCTCCTGCTCGCCCCACTTCATGAACGTTCGAATGGCGGTGGGCGCCGTGTAGAGCTGGGTGACTCCGTAGCGCTCGATGATGTCCCACAGCCGGTCCTTGGGCCACGACGATCGATCGCCCCCGCGTGACTGGGACCGGGGAGTGTCGGGGGTCCCCTCGTACATGACCGAGGTTGCCCCGTTGGTGAGCGGTCCGTACACGATGTAGCTGTGGCCGGTGACCCAGCCGATGTCGGCCGCACACCAGTACACGTCGGTATCGGGCTTCAGGTCGAACACGTACTTGTGGGTGAACGCGATGTGGGTGAGGTACCCACCCGTGGTGTGCATGATGCCCTTGGGCTTGGCCGTCGTGCCCGAGGTGTACAGCAGGTACAACAGCTGCTCGCTGTCGAGTGGTTCGGCCGGGCAGTCGGCCTCGGCGTCGGCCATCAGCTCGTGCCACCACAGATCTCGACCCGGCTCCATCGGCGGGTCGGTGTCGCAGCGGTTGACGACGATCACCCGATCGACCGTGTCGCAGTTGGGGAAAGCTTGGTCGACGTTGGCCTTGAGAGCCGACGGTTCACCCCGGCGGTAGCCCGCGTCGGCGGTGATGATCACCGTCGCCGACGCGTCGTTGCACCGGTCGGAGATGGCGTCGGGCGAGAAGCCGCCGAACACCACCGAGTGGGCCACACCGATGCGGGTGCAGGCCAACATGGCGATGGGCAGCTCCGGGATCATCGGCATGTAGATGGCGATGCGATCCCCCTTCTCGAGCCCGAGGCCCTTGAGCACGTTGGCGAACTTGGCCACCTCGGCCAGCAGTTCGGCGTAGGTGAAGGTTCGGGTGTCTCCCGGTTCACCCTCCCAGTGGAAGGCGATCCTGTCGCCCCGACCTGCCTCGACATGGCGGTCGAGGCAGTTGTAGCTGACGTTGAGCTGGCCACCGATGAACCACTTGGCGAAGGGCAGCTGCCAGTCGAGCACCTGGTCGAAGTCACGCTGCCAGGTGATCAGCTCACGGGCCTGGCGGGCCCAGAAAGCCTCGAAGTCCGCGTCGGCCTCGTCGTAGAGCGAGCGATCACCGGTGAGCGCCGCCGCGACGAACTCGGGCGACGGCGGAAACCGCCGCTGTTCGTTCTCGTAGACCTCGATGGCCTCGGCCATGGCATCTCCCCCCGGTTGGGTCGCGTCGTGACCGCGCAACTGTAGCCAAGCCCTGCGTGTGGGGATCCACCGGCCGAAGCTGACATCAGCCTTACAATCTGGCCGGGTGCCCACGTAGGCGTCAACAACTAGGAGACATCGTGCTCGAGCAGTTCAAGGATTTCATCATGAAGGGCAATCTCGTTGCCCTTGCCGTCGCATTCATCATCGCCGGCGCCTTCGGGGCCGTGGTGGTGTCGTTCACCGACGACATCATCATGCAGATCGTGGCCGCCATCGTCGGTGAACCCGACTTCAGCGGCCTGACATTCGACCTGGGCGACGCCAAGATCGGCTACGGCAACTTCCTCACTGCGGTGATCAACTTCTTGATCATCGCCGCCGTCTTGTTCGTGGTCGTGAAGGCCTACGAGGCCTGGAAGGGCACCGAAGAGGAGGGCCCCAGCGAGATCGATCTGCTCACCGAGATCCGCGACTCACTGGCCAAGTAGCACCCACCCACGTCGGAGAGGGGACGGCTTCGGTCGTCCCCTCTTCGCGTTCTCAGGCGGAGACCAGCGAGCGCAGGCGGTTCTCGATCACCCGCTTGTCCACACCGGTGGCGCGGGAGAGCTCCTCGATGTCGTCGGCCCGCAGGTCACCGCGATCGGTGTCCCGCAGACGCCCCACCAGCTCCAGATAGTGGCTCAGCAGCGTGTCGAAACTCCGGGCGGGCGGGAGGCCGATCGACTCCTCGCCGATGGCGAGGGAGAACGAATCGACGGTGAGGGGGGACGAACGATCGATCACGAGGTCCTGTGTACCGGAGCACGACCCCCGGATCAAGTGAGCGACGGCCCTTCTCGAGGTTGTTCACACAGCGTTGACGATCCACTCGAGCACGGTGAAGCCCCCCAGCCCCGCAGGATCGAGGAGGGCGGCGGCCTCGGTCACCCGGCTCCGGGCCCGAACGGCGGCCAGGTCGCCCAGTGGCGCCCGTTCGTGCCAGATCCGACGGCCTTCCTCCACCAGTTCGTCGATGCCCCAATCGCGCAGCCAGTCGGCCTGAGATCGCTCCGATGACACCGGGGCCACCGCCTCCAGCTGGGCCACGTGCACATCGACGGTGATGTCCTGGGTGCCCGGCTGGTCCAGGGGGTGCCCGCCCGGCTGGTGCCCGCGGAATGTTCGCAGCCACGGGTCGCGGCTGACCCGATCCGTGTAGTCGATGACCACGACGCGTCCTCGGTGCACCAACGAGAGAGCCTCGCGCAACCAGGCCCGGGCACCGGTGCAGTCGGGCTGGCAGGTCTCGATGTTCACGTCCGGCTCCAGCACGAATCCGGAGGGTCCCTCGCGCACCTGTACCGGTTGGCCGGCGTGATGCAGATCGACGGGCAGATTGTCGAGCAACTCGTTGGCCAGGACCACACCCACCACCGGTGTCGTCGGGAGGGCGGCCTGCGAGTCGACCCACGGTGGGTGCTGACGACGCTGCTGGTCGCTCACCTCGACGGCCACGTACCGCCACACGGCAGCGCAGGCCGGCGCGGCCGCGTCGATGGTGCGGGCCAATGTGCCCGGTCCGGCGCCGGCATCGATGACCCAGAAGGGATCGGGCCGGCCCAGTTCGATCCACCACGCATCCAGCGCCCGGGCCATCACGGCCCCGAACAGGGGACCCACTTCGGGGCTGGTGACGAAGTCGCCCCGGCGACCGGCCGCGCCCCCGGTTGCATAGAAGCCCGTGTCGGGGTCATACAACGCCCGATGCATGAACACCGAGAACGGCACCGCAACCGATGCCGTGTCGCCCACGGGGTCAGGGAGAGGCGAGCAGGGACACGTCGGTGAAGTCGCCGACGGTGCCGGGGAAGAAGCCGAAGACCAGGGTGACGGCCACGGTGATGGCCAGCGCAGCCACCAACGATGGCGGCACGTGGACGGGGGCCAGGTTGCCGTCGGGCGCCTCATCGGCCCACATCTTGCGGGCGACCGACGCGTAGTAGTACAGCGCGATCACCGAGTTGACGGCCACGATCACGGCCAGGATGTAGGCCCAGGTGGTCTCGGCGCCGGCCAACGAGCGGAACACGTTGAACTTGGCGAACCACCCACCGATGGGTGGGATGCCGGCCAGCGAGAACAGGAACACCGTCATGGCCACGGTGAGGCCGGGGGCGTACTGGAACGCCCCCTTCAGATCGTCGATCTCGGCCGACCCGGTCTTGCGGGCCAGGGCGATGACCACCGCGAACGCCCCCAGGTTCATCGCGGCGTAGATGGCCAGGTAGTTCACCGTGGTGGACAGGGCGAGGTCGGAGACGCCCGGGTCGCCGGCGACGGTGAGCGGGGCCAGCATGAAGCCGGTCTGGGCCACGCCCGAGTAGGCCAGCAGGCGCACCATGTTCGTCTGGCGCAGCGCCAGTAGGTTGCCCACGGTCATGGACAGGACGGCCATCACCCAGATGAGCGGCTGATACACGTCGTGACGGTCGGGGAAGGCGACGAACACCAGGTTCATGAGGGCGACGAATCCGGCCGCCTTGGAGGCCACGGCCAGGAAGCCGGCTACCGGTGTCGGGGCCCCTTCGTAGGTGTCGGGCGCCCAGTGGTGGAAGGGTACGGCCGAGATCTTGAAGGCGAAGCCGACGACGACGAAGACGATGCCCAACGCGATGGCTGCGTCGAACTGCGGCGCATCGGCCACGGCCACGGCGATGTCGGTGAGCAGCGTCGAGCCGGTGACGCCGTACAGCAGGGACATGCCGTAGAGCATCACCGCCGAGGCGAACACACCCATCAGGTAGTACTTGATGCCGGCCTCGTTGCCCCGGGGATCCCGCTTGCGCCAGGCAGCCAGCAGGTAGGCGGGAATGGAGAGCAGTTCGAGGGCGACGAAGATGCTGATGAGATCGCGGGCCGAGGCCATGACCACCATGCCCATGATCGACGAGAGCAGCAGGCCGTAGTACTCGCTCTCCCAGTAGTCACCCTCGGCGATGTAGTTGGTGGACAACAGGATGACCACGTATCCGACCAGGACGAACACGATCTTCATCACCAGCGAGTAGCGATCCACCACGTAGGCGCCGTCGAACAGCACACGGGGCGAGGCGGTGTCGACCTCGTTCCACAGGGTGAGCAGAGGCACCACGGTGGCCAGCAGGCCCACGCCGGCCAGGGCCGACACCATGGCCCGGCCCCGCTCGAGGAAGACGATGTCGACCAGCGTGACGAGGACGCCGAAGCCCAGCAACACCAGCTCGGGCGCGAGGGCGTGCCAGTCGATCGGCGGACGATCGAAGGTTGCCTGAGGCAGCTGGGCGAGCAGGTCGAGCACGGAGATCAGTCCTCAGCCTGCCCGGTGGCGGCCACCGTGCCCAGGTCGTACACCTCGGCGCACCGTTCCGAGGCAACCTCGCCGACCTCGACGCTCAGACACGGCTCGAGGGACTCCTGGACGGCTGGATCGGTGGTCTGGAACATGAGGTTGGGGTAGATGCCCAGTACCACGATGAGGGCGAGCAAGGGCGACCAGGCCAGCCACTCCCATCGGTTGGTGTCGGTGATGGCCGGGTCGTCGGCGAACTCCTCGGGCGGGTTACCGAAGGCCGTGCGCTGAAGCAGCCACAGCAGGTACCCGGCGGCCAGCACGGTGCCCAGCGCGGCGACCACCATGAACGCACGGAAGATCCCCACCGGCAAGCCGTTGGCCGGCGAATAGGCCGCGAGGATGGCCGGGAACTCGCCCCAGAAGCCGGCCAGGCCGGGGAGGCCGAGCGATGCCATGGCACAGAAACCGAGGATCCACCCCATGCGGGGGGCCTGCACCAGCAGTCCGCCCAGGCGCTTGATCTCCAGCGTGTGGTAGCGCTCCTTCACCGATCCGGCGAGGAAGAACAGCATGCCGGTGATGAGGCCGTGGGCCACCATGCCGAACACGGCGGCGTTGATGCCGAAGTCGGTGAGGGTGGCGATGCCCAGCATCACGAAGCCCATGTGGGCCACCGACGAGAAGGCGATGAGTCGCTTCATGTCGGTCTGGGCCAGGCAGCCCAAGGCGCCGTAGATGATGCCGATGACGGCGAAGAGTCCGATCCAGGGCGCCCATTCGACCGCCGCCTCGGGCAGGATCGGGATGGCGATGCGCACGAAGCCGTAGGTACCGAGCTTCAACAACACCGCGGCCAGGATGACCGAGCCGACGGTGGGCGCCTGGGTGTGGGCGTCGGGTAGCCACGTGTGGAACGGGAACATCGGCACCTTGATGCCGAAGCCCAGCACCATGCCGCCGAACACCCACAGCTGGGCGGCGCGGCTCATGTCGTTGGCGACCACGCCGTCGGCCAGCCCGGTGATCGAGAACGTATCCCCGCCGGCCAGGAAGTACAGGGCCAGGAAGCTGACCAGCATGAGCGCCGACCCGAACAAGGTGTACAGGAAGAACTTGAGCGAGGCGTACCGGCGGTCCTCGCCGCCCCACACCGCGATCATGAAGAACATCGGCAGCAGCACGACTTCGAAGAACACGAAGAACAGCACCAGGTCCTGGGCCACGAAGGTGCCGACCATGCCGGTCTCGAGGATCAGGATGAGGGCAAGGAAGGCCTTGGGGTTGTGCGGCTCGGGGAAGTGCTCCCACGAGTAGATGATGCACAGGGGCACGATGAGCATGGTGAGCAGCATCAGCGGCAGCGAGATGCCGTCGATGCCCACGATGTACCTGCTGTTGATGACGTCGATCCAGGACTCGTCGACCACGTACTGGAGCTGCCCCGCGGCGTCGTAGTCGAAATCGACCATCAACAAGACGCCGACCACGGCCACCACCAGGGAGACGGCCATGGCCACCATCTTCTGCGCTTCTTCTTCGGCCTTGGGGATGAGCATCAACACCACCGCGCCCGCCAGTGGCAGGAAGGTGGCGAGACTCAGGCCCCAGTCGGTCAGGAATTCGTGCATGGTTCTCTTGGCTCGGTTAGAGGATGATGAGGATGAAGATGCCGGCCAGGATGGCGGCTCCGGCGAACAGGTAGGCGCCGTACTGCTGGACCTTGCCCGTTTGCATCTTGCGCAGTTCGGACCCGGTCTCGGTGGAGACCAGACCGGTGAGGTTGACGGCCCCGTCGATGATCGGCTGATCGATCTTGTCGTAGACGAAGTGCCCAGCCGTCACCGCGCTGCGGCCGGCGGTGTCCACCACGTTGTCGATCAGGTGCTTGTTGGACCAGTTGACACCGTCGGCCACCGGACCCTTGGTCCCGCCGGCGATCACGTCGGTGTAGAGGTGGTCGAGGTAGTACTTCTGCTTGAGCACCGTGTAGCCGGCGCCGGCTACCGCATTGGTGGCGGTGAGGCCGTCGGCCAGTTCGGTGAGGCTCTCGTTCTGCGCCTTGGCCCGCCGGTCGACCAGGACGAAGTAGTACCAGAACGCCAGGCCGAAGCCGGTCAGGGCGATGAGCGACGACACGATGGCCAACGACCAGCTGGGCGTGGCGTGGCTGATGCCCGGGAAGGCGGCCGACACCGGTTCGACGAAGTGTCCGAACCGCTCGGTCCAGCCGTCGGGCACCCCCTGTAGGCCGACGGGCAGATTGAGGACGCCGCCCACGATGGCCACACCGGCCAGGATGTAGAGCGGCACGACGATGCGCGGGCCGGATTCGTGGGGCGTGCCGTGGCCGCGGAACTCGCCGTAGAACGTGAGGTAGACGGCTCGGGTCATGTAGGCCGCGGTCAGGGCAGCCCCGAACATGCCCATGATGAGCATGATGGTGTACGCCCCGTTGCCGCCGGTGCCGCCGAACAGGCCCCATCCGCCGGTGCCGGCCAGGATCTCGTCCTTGGACCAGAAGCCGGCGAGGGGCGGGATGCCGGCCAGGGCGATGGAGGCGATGACGAAGGTGCGGAAGGTGTGCGGCATCCACTTGCGCAGCCCACCCATGTCCTTCTTCATGTCGAAGCTGTGCACGGCGTGGCTGACCGAACCCGACCCCAGGAACAGGCACGCCTTGAAGAACGCGTGGGTGAACAGGTGGAACAGCGCGGCCGTCCAGGCGCCCACGCCGAGGGCCAGCACCATGTAGCCGAGCTGGCTGACGGTGCTGTACGCCAGCACCTTCTTGATGTCGTCCTGGACGAAGGCCAACAGGCCGCCGAACACGACCGTGACCGCCCCGATGACGGCCAGGGCGTTGACGCTGGACCCACCGATGGAGAGGCCCTCGTAGAACACGGGGTAGAGCCGGGCGACCATGTAGATCCCGGCCACCACCATCGTGGCGGCGTGGATGAGTGCCGACACCGGTGTGGGGCCGGCCATGGCGTCGGGCAGCCACGTGTGGAGGATGAACTGACCCGACTTCGACATCACCGCCGCGGTCAGGCACAGCGCCGACACCAACAGCGCGGTGTGCGAGATCTCGCCGGCCACGGCCAGTTCGTTGATCTCGAGGATGTCGAAGGTGCCGCCGGCGGAGAAGAACAGGATGATCATCCCGATGAGCAGGCCCATGTCACCGACCCGGTTGGTGAGGAAGGCCTTGAGGGCGGCGTCGGAGTTGGGTTTCTCCTCCCACCAGTGGCCGATCAGCGCGAACGAGCACACGCCCACCAGCTCCCACGCGGTGATGAACTGCACGGTGTTCTGGCTGATCACCAGGAACAGCATCGATGCGGTGAACAGGCTGAGGAAGGCGAAGAAGTGGGTGTAGCGCCGGTCGCCGGCGACGTAGTCGGTGCTGTAGATGTGTACGAGCAGCGAGATGATGCTGACGACGAACAGCATCATGATGGCGGGGCCGTCGACCAGCACCCCGATGTTGAACTCGACACCGCCGCTCTGGAACCAGGTGAAGCCGCGGCGGATGGCGATGGAGGGGTGGACCTCCTCGCCCTCGTGTCCTCCCTCGCCCTCGGCATGCTCGTCGGCTTCCTCGCCCTCGGCGAGCACCGGCACGAGCCCCTCGTCGTCGGCCGACGGCGAGTACCGGAACCAGCCAGCGGCCTCGCCTTCCTCGTGGCCCTCGTCGAGCGGGGTGGCGTGGTCGTCGGTGGCCTCGTCTGCATCGTGCACCAACTGGGCGGCACGGGTGGCCTGGGCCGGGTCGAAGTTGTCGCGGTGGTCGAACCAGGCCACACCGGCCCACAACGAGAGCAGGAAGCACACGCCGACGGCGGCCACCCCCACTTCGGAGCCGCCCTTGGGCAGGCGCTTGCCGAAGAACAAGATGATGACGAACGAGGCGGCCATGATGGCCGGCAGCAACCACACGTTCTCGAGGATCCAGGACGCGTTCTCGGTGAAGCTGACGTCGGGAACCGCTTCGGCG